>JALRGJ010000101.1 GCA_023253435.1 Ilumatobacteraceae bacterium
AGACATTGTGCCCGCAATTGAGCGAGTAGCAGAAAAATCTTCTGTGCCCGTGCGGTTTGAATATCTCACTTTGTAACTGTGCTGTCACATACCGTGTACAGCGTGAAGTTGTTGCGGCTCTTTCAGGCACTAGCCATAAGCATTGTTGCCGTTGTGCCCTCGGCTTGCTCTGAACAGGCCGCACAAGTTGTCTCCACCACAACTACACCTCCAAGCACTTCCTCCACAACAGTTCCGTGGGTGCGTGGAGCAGCACAAAAGGCGTGGAATAAGCACGTGAAAATGTTTTATACGCTGGATCACTCTGCAATTTCAAAAGGTGATTGTGGTTTATTTGCCATGTTGGTTACAGAGGGAAGTCTCACCTTGTATCAGTGGAATGGCGAACGTTGGATAGATAGATCTGTACTACTAGGTGGAGGCAAAGGAGAACTTCCGCTCAAGGTGTACACATTTGATTTCACTAACGACGACGTTTTGGATTTCTTTGTTACTTACGGAGACAACGTGAAGCAGGGTGGTCGAACATATGGGTCATTCTTTGCGTATCCGTGGGATGAAGAAAAGCAGTGTCAGTGGGGTTGGGCAGATATTGATAACGGTCGCGACATCACGAAGACAATTGAATCTCCCGAGGTGAATCAACGCCGCGGGGTGGTGTATGCAAACGGCTATCACAATGGCAATTACCTCACCTTTGGCACTGTGGAGTACCTGCCCTCTAGTAGTTCTTTTGTGTTTCAGCGCGCTTACACAGAAAAGGCTTCCTCCTAGCCCGTAGCCTTGATACCCATGAACAGCAGACTCGAGTCCATTGAGCGGGACTACAACGAACTCGAGGTCAGCTTGGGAAGCCCAGAAGTGTTGGGCGATCAAAATCGTTTACGTGATGCCTCTCGCAAATACAAACAACTCACTCCACTTATTGAGTGCATTCGCAATTTGCGCCAAGCAAAAGGCGATGCAGAAGCTGCCAAAGAACTTATGGCAGAAACTTCTGGCGATGAGCGCGAGTCTTTCCGAGCTGAGGCCTCTGCAGCAGAGGCTCGAGTAGAGGAGCTAGAGGAGTTGCTCAAGGTGCTGTTGCTGCCACCAGATCCCAACGATGGCAAAAACGTCATCATGGAAATTCGCGGTGCCGAAGGTGGCGAAGAAGCCAACTTGTTTGCCAGAGACCTCATGGAAATGTATTTGTCGTATGCCCAGCGCCGGGGCTGGCAAGTGGAAACCATTCAACTTGATCCTTCGGAAATGGGTGGCATAAACCAAGCAACACTTCTCATTAAAGGCGACGATGCCTGGAGCCATCTCAAGTTTGAAGGTGGCCCGCACCGTGTACAGCGTGTGCCTGCAACAGAGGCACAAGGAAGAATTCACACATCGTCTGCCACCGTTGCGGTCATGACAGAGGCCGAAGAAGTAGATATTGAAATAGATCAGAATGATCTTCAAGTAGATGTATACAGAGCATCTGGAGCTGGTGGTCAGCACGTGAACACCACAGACTCCGCCGTACGTATCACGCACAAACCCACTGGTCTTGTAGTGGCCATGCAAGATGAGCGCAGCCAGTTGCAAAATCGTGCACGCGCCATGACTGTATTGCGTTCACGTTTGTTGCAGTTGCGCCAAGAAGAAGCCGATGCCAAAGCATCGGCAGAGCGTCGTGCACAAATTGGTGGCGGTGGTAGAGGCGAAAAAATTCGTACCTACAACTACAAAGAAAATCGCATCACAGATCACCGCATTGGTTTCACGCTGTATCAGTTGCAGGCTGCACTTGCCGGAGATCTCGACGCCGTTGTAGATGCGTTGTCTGCAGACCTTCGCGCGCGTCAACTTGCTAACAATGAGTGAACCACACACTGGGCACATCACGTGGCGAGAACTACTCGCCCGTACTGGGGAGCGCATTGCAGAATCCAACGTTGCACGATGGTTATGTGAGCACGCAAGCGGATGTGATTCCACAGAGTTCGCCGGCATTCAGGATGAACTGGTGAATGCTCGTTCAGGTCAGTACCTCAACTCCATGGTGGAGAGGTATGAGGCAGGGGAACCATTGCAATATGTGATGGGGCGTTGGGCATTTCGTCACCTTGATCTATTAGTAGACAATCGTGTTCTCATCCCTCGACCAGAAACAGAATTGTTGGTAGAGCATGTTCTGAATTTTGTTGGCAACCAGGAGGGCCCGTTTGTGATGGCAGACCTTGGTACTGGTTCTGGCGCACTTGGGTTATCGCTGTTGTCAGAGTTGCCTTTAGGTGAAGTGACCATGTGGCTCACAGATTCTTCAACAGACGCATTAGATGTTGCACGGGCAAATGCCGCCGGGCTTGGTAGGCCTGCCACTGGTGCGCGTTTTGCTCATGGCAGTTGGTTTGATGCATTGCAACCATCACTGAAGGGTTCACTTGATGTTGTGGTGAGTAACCCTCCATACATTGCAGACAATGACCCAGAGGTGCATGCATCGGTGCGTGAATGGGAACCAGCCTCAGCTTTGTTTTCTGGCCACGATGGTTTAGATGATCTGCGCATCATTGTGAATAATGCGCCTCATTGGCTACGCAGCGGCGGGTTGTTGGGTGTGGAGATGGGCTACACGCAAACGGATGCAGTCATGCAGTTGTTTGTGGATGCTGGTTTTACATACGTGCACGTACACCCAGATCTTGCTGGTAAGCCTCGATTTGTCACGGGCATTCTCTAGCCAAGAGTGCGCCGCAAAAACTCCAGTTGATGCAGTAATAAATTCTCAGCAACTACTTCTTGAGGCGTCATGTGTGTGACGCCAGACAACGGCAATACTTCATGTGCTTTTCCAGCAGCGAGAAGGGCAGAAGACAATTGCAAAGTGTGAGCAGCAACAACGTTGTCATCGGCCAAACCATGAATAATGAGTAACGGCTGATGAAGTGTGTCTGCATCATGTAGCAGTGATGTTGCTTCATACTTGCTGTCATCAATGGCTGGGTTGCCTAAGTAACGCTCCGTGTAATGAGTGTCGTATAAACGCCAGTCTGTAACGGGCGCGCCTGCAATACCGGCATGAAACAGATCTCCACGGCGCATGACTGCAAGGGCAGCAAGGTAACCACCAAAGCTCCAACCTCTAATACCCACACGAGTGGTATCTGCACGCGGCTCCACATCATCAAGTGCACGCAGCACTTCTACTTGGTCTTCTAACACTGTTTGGGCAATGTCGTTAGCTATGGCTCGTTCGTACTCACTGCCTTTGCCCGGTGTTCCGGTGTTATCTGCAATCACTACAACAAAACCCTGGTCTGCAAACCATTGAGAAGAGTTATATGCAGAGCGAGATGCCACAACACGTTGCGCATGAGGGCCACCGTAAGGGTCGAACAACACAGGAAGTTTGCTAGTGAGCCCATCTCTCGGGGTGAGAATGGCAACAGGAATGTTGCGTGCCCCAATGTTGAGTAGCCGCACGTGCGGATTCACCAGTGGTGTCTCTGCATGGTTTGCAATGTTGTGGCGAGTGTTACCTGCAACAAAAGTGAACTGTGCGCGCTCTGAGTACAAAGTGGATTCACGCACCACATAAGCAGACGCAGTGCCAGTGACAGTGGCAACGCCGGGAGATGGTGTCAGTTGCTCTACGTTCTGAGTGGAGATGTTGTAGCTAAAAGCATGTAGTACCCAAGGTTCTTCAATGGGGTTAGCCATAAATACTGAGGTGGAGCCAACAGATACAACACTGCGCACTTGCATTGTATTGGGAGTAACAGGCGAGCCATTCACCATTAAACGCCGTGCGCCGTCGCGGTCTGCACATGTAACAAGCACTGGTGCAGATGTGTCACTCACAACAGATGGGACACCAGGCACCAGTTCTACCCAATGATCATCGGTATCTGTAAACACAACAGAACTTGCACCAGATGAGGGGTCCACATTGTGAATATCCACTCTCTTTTGATCACGAGTTTGTGTTTGAGCAATCAACCCATGAGATGTCCATGACACCGAGTTCACATATTCCCATTCACCATTCAACGTGACAGGATGCGAGGCACCAGATGCAACATCAATGATGTGTAGAGACACAATGGCGTTGTTGGCGCCAGCTGCGGGATAACGGTGGGGAACCGCAGGTTGTTCTGGGTGGGCAGGATCTGCAATAAACCAGGTGGGAATGGGCTCCACATCTACTCGGGTGGCCGCAATGCTGCGTGAATCTGGTGACCACCAATACCCGCGGTGTCGTCCCATTTCTTCTGCAGCAATGAACTCTGCGCTACCCCAAGAAACGGTGTCTGAATCTTCATATGCAATCACGCGCTCATTGCCCTCTGTGCTTGCCACACATAATGCGCCGCCTCGCACGTAAGAAATAGTGCTGCCATCTGGTGATAACCGCACATCAAAAACTCCAGGAGCAATGTTTGGAGTAGATACATTGCCTGAAAGAAGGTCTACAAGAATCACTTGTCCGCCCAAAATGGTGACGGCGGTACTGACGGATGCATCTGTTGCGTATGTAACAATGCCGCTTGCACCTTCGCGTGCACGTTCGCGTCGCCGTAACTCTTCTGCAGTGAGTTGTGTGATGTCTGTGTTGAGAGTACGAGGGTCTAACACTTCACGTTCTTCACCTGTGGCAGTGTCTAGTACCCACAGAGTGTTCACTGCATCTGAGCCAGAGTGTGAGCGCGCAAACACCACGCGCGAACCATCTGGGGAAATGGAGAAGTTGCGAGGCTCACCCAGGGTGAGTCGTTGTGTTCTGGCGTATTGACGAGGGAAGGTATCGCTCACGCGAGAAGGGTACCTGAGTCATTCAGACGCACTTTGCGACCTACCCATTCATTAGCGCACATATCTTTTCCAAGGTCTGTTTGGGTGCTATCGCCCCATGCTCGTCTGCCGTCATCCAAGATGCACGTGGCAAGAATGCGCTCAATGTCACCATCGCGGTCGTGCATCACGGAATATCCCTCACTGGTTACTTCGCCAGCAGTTGCAGCATC
>JALRGJ010000102.1 GCA_023253435.1 Ilumatobacteraceae bacterium
CATCGCATCGCCTGACGTCACTACTCCGTTGCCACGTTTAGAAGTTGATGAACCAGTGATCCGAATGAGTTTTGGCGTCAACACATCGCCTTATGCCGGAAGAGAAGGCAAATTTGTTACTAGTCGTCACCTAAAAGAACGTCTAGCTAAAGAGATTCTTGGAAACGTATCCATCAAGATCTCTGACACTGATTCTCCAGACGTCACCAGTGTGGCCGGACGCGGGGAATTGCAATTGGCGGTGCTGATTGAGAACATGCGACGTGAAGGCTATGAACTCCAAGTGAGCCGTCCAGAGGTAATCACAAAAGAGATCAATGGAAAAAAGCATGAACCTCTCGAGTCTGGGACATGTGACGTTCCCGATGAGTATGTGGGAACTATCACTCAGGCCCTTGCTCCTCGGAAAGGTCGTGTCACCGATTTGCGCCCAGGAGATCCTGGTCGCACCATTGTTTCTTTTGAGGCACCCTCTCGTGGCCTTATCGGCTTCCGATCCATGCTGATGTCCTCAACAAGAGGCACGGCGCTTCTGAACCAGTCTCACGCTGGCTGGACACCTTGGGCGGGAGACCTTCCCCATAGGCAGGGTGGTGCAATGATTGCCGCATCGATGGGAAGCACCACGGCTTACGCCTTAGACACACTGCAAATGCGCGGAACCCTCTTTGTTCACCCTCAAACCGAGGTCTATGAAGGCATGGTTGTGGGCGAAGGTGCGCGTGGCGAGGAAATGGTGGTGAACTGCATCAGGGCGAAAGAAAAGAACAACATTCGTACCCATAGCCATGATGACGGAATCAAACTTGCAGCGCCTATTGAACATACTCTCGAGACCGCCATTGAGTGGATTGGTGATGACGAGTTAGTGGAAGTCACTCCCAAGAGCATTCGTATCAGGAAACGCGCATTAAGTCTTGAAGACAGAAAGCGCGCTAATAAAAAAGCAAACGCTTAACGCGATCTTCTCTTTACTGCAGGATGGGGAAGTGGCACAGCCGTTGGGCGTTCTAACTGAGTCACCATGATTTTGTACGCCTTAGGGCCCATGAATTCCGTGATTTCATTTTTGAAAAACTTGTACGCGGGTTCTTTCCCAACGAAAGCTTCAGGGGAGTCGGTGCACCACCAGTGGAATTCTTCTCCGCCCTCGCCCCAGTCCCTTCTCTTCCATTCACGGACAGTGGAAACGACATAGCCGCTGTCCTCGATGTGCTCCTCTAATCGCACGGGCACCTGCCAGCACACATCTGGTTTCCAGTCCATATGGCGTTCGCCAGCCTCTTCAGCAGCAATGTGAAATGCGCATCCTGTGCCGCCTTCGAAACCGACGGGATTATGAAAAATACATACGCCGTCAACCACCCGTGTCTTGAAATCGCCGTCACGCTCCTTCACAAACCAACCCTTTTCTGAATGGCCTTTCTTGTAGTTCTTCCAGTGTTTTGGTTTGAGGCGTTTCACAAACTTTTTCACGGACTTTAAGTCATCATCGTCTAAGAAGTGTGCACCAAAAGAACAGCATCCTTGCATGAGGTCCGATGTGTCTTCTTCGTGAATACCTTTGCAGCCCTCCCCATAGATGCATTTGTAATTAGAGCGTAAAAACGTTGCATCGATCATCCATGTACGCAATTCATCTGGATCCTCAAAACTGATCCACTCTCTTGGTTCTTCTTCTCTGAGCACATCGCAACGCTACGCCAAATAGGCGAGTTGGACACAATATTTGAAGTCATTAATTAGGATGTCCCATCAGAGGAGAGGCCATGGATGAAATTGATCAGATTGCCGAACAACTTGCAGATATTGAGGAGCGGCTTGTGGAACTCTCAATGCAGATGCTTTCCTCGGCCATAGAGTCGGGCTCTACTGAGCGTCCCCCCTTGGAAAAGAGATTGTCCCAGGCGAGAAGGACAGTTGCTAAAGCCAGAGAGCAGTTACGAATCAGTAGCGATTAAGCGCATCGATAAGAGGGCGCAATTCAGCAAAACCCTTTGCGGTGTAATTCAGTCTCACTCGATGAAGATCTACGTTGTCGTTTTCTTCAATCTCAATATCAGTTGCTGACACTTGCTTCATAGGTTGGTCAGTCAAATGTTTAAAACGTTCATGTAATGCGTCAAAATCTGAGGGCGGAACTTCTCGTTGTATACGTATGTACATCACATTGTCTACAAACCGAATGGAGTGATAGTTGTTATAAAAACCAACTATTTCCTCTACAGCTTCGTCGATACTGTCAGTAATTCTGTAGAGAGAAGTATCGGCATGTGAAATCAGTCCATGTGACAGTAGTAAGGGCTCCATGGCACTCATCAGAGGAGTCCAAAAGGGATCGCCTTGTACCTCCAGAAATACGATGGGCACAGGCACGGATTTCGCAGTTTGAGCAAGGGTGAGTAATTCAAATGTCTCATCAAGAGTTCCAAAGCCTCCTGGAAGACACAAGAAAGCATGAGATTCTTTTACCAACATCAATTTCCTCGTGAAGAAGTAGCGCATGGACACATACTTCGCATCACCAGCGATAACTGAATTAGCCCCTTGCTCAAACGGTAAACGTATGGACACACCAATTGAATTTTCCCTGCCAGCACCCAACATGCCCGCTTCCATGATTCCGGGTCCAGCACCGGTAACTGTCATGAAGCCTGCTTTTGTTAACACATGAGCGGCTTTCGCCGTGAGCCCGTAAATCGGGTTATCCGGAGTAGTTCTTGCTGACCCAAATATCGTCACTTTCCTTGAATCCCGATACGGGGCGAACATATTGAACGCCTTAGTCATCTCTTCAAGGGCCGTGCTTGCGATCTTTAGATCTAACGTGCTGGCATCTCCTTTAAAAAGATCCGATGACGCTTCAAGGAGCCTGCTGAATAACCGGTGATCCTGGGAAGGTCGAGAACTTCCTTCTATGCCAGCCTTAATTCCGGGCAGCACATCTAATGGATCATTGGATCGGGCCATATTAGGTGAAAGAGATTCTTTTTTGTTCAAGAGTTGCAATTAGGTCATTAAAACTTGAAATAAAAGAGGAGACCCCCTCGGACTCAAGTTGGGTCGAGACACGACCTAGGTCAATACCCAAACTCTGAACTTTTTCCCAATATTTCTCGGCCTGATCCACGTTGGTGTCAATAGATCGTTTCACAGTTCCATGACTCGCAAATGCTTCAAGGGTTACATCCGGAAGGGTATTGACGGTGTGTGGGCCAATTAACTCGTCTACATACATCGTGTCTGGATAAGAGGGGTTCTTTGTAGAGGTGGATGCCCAGAGTGGCCGTTGTACAGAAGCCCCCTGTTCAGCCAACTCTTTCCATTGTTCAGTGGAAAACTTCTGAGTGAAAAGCCTGTATGCCAATTTTGCTTGGCTAATCGCTGTTTTTCCCTGTAGACCAAGTGCTTCGTCGGTTCCGATGTCAGCAAGTTGTTTATCCACTTCGGCATCCACACGGCTAATGAAAAAACTTGCGACAGATGCAATTCCCGCAATTGGCAATCCCGCATTGAATCTTTGAGTAACACCGTTGATGTAAGCGTCTATGACTTGTTCGTAGCGCTCCAAACTAAAAATGAGTGTGACGTTTACATTTCGTCCTTCCGCAATCATTGCTTCGATTGCAGGCAATCCCTCCGAAGTTGCAGGAATCTTGATCATGACATTTGATCGATCAATTCTTTGATGAAGTGAACGCGCAGCTTCAAGAGTGGCGTTTGCATCATGAGCTAGGGATGGGTCCACTTCAACACTCACAAAACCGTCTTGACCACCGGAATCATGATGTACAGACTCGAATATGTCCAATGCACCGTGTATGTCCGATAACACCATTTCCCAATAGGCCTCGCGAACAGACAATCCAGCTGTCATCAATTCATTGAATTGATGATCGTAATCACTTGATCCCTGAATGGCTTTTTGAAAGATCGTTGGGTTTGAAGTAAGACCCCTCACACCATGACGGACTAAATCCTGCAATTTCCCTGAATTGAGATATCCGCGTTGAAGATTGTCAAGCCATGGACTTTGACCGTGTTCAAGAAAAACCCTTTGCAGATTCACGCGTTTAGGGTGGCCTTAGTGACGGCAACAATGTTGCCAACAGACATACCGAATTTCTCTAGGACCAGATTTCCTGGGGCACTGGCTCCGAAGTGGTCAATACCGATGTTCACGTCAGCAATTGTTCTCCAGCCGAATGTACTTCCTGCTTCAATACTGATGCGGGGAAGATGTGGATCAATAATTGCGTCGCGCTGACTCTGTGAAAGTGCGAAGAACTTCTCCCACGATGGCAAAGACACCACATTTACACTGACACCATCTTGTTGCAATTGTTCTGCCGCAGACAGGGCGATATGTACTTCGCTCCCAGTAGCAATCAAAGTTGCTCGATGTGATGCCCCGGATTTGATGATTGCTCCACCGGAAAGCACTGCAGACCCATCCGTCACGATGGGCAAATTCTGTCGGGACAAAATGAGTGCGGTAGGTCCGTCGTGAGTAACTGCTGCAAGCCACGCTTGTGCAGTTTCGTTTGCATCAGCTGGTCTAATCACCTGAAGACCAGGGATGGCGCGAAGTGAAGCCAACTGCTCAATCGGCTGGTGAGTGGGGCCATCTTCTCCAACACCTACTGAGTCATGGCTAAAGACAAAGACGCATCTGGACCGAGAGAGCGCAGCAAGGCGAATTGCGGGACGCATGTAGTCAGCAAACACAAAAAACGTTCCTCCCACAGGTATGACCCCACCATGAAGGGCCATCCCCACCATGGCCGCACCCATCGCATGTTCTCGAATTCCGTAATACACCTGATTGCCGTTTGGATTTGACGCGGAAAAACCAGATGCTGAAGAAATTTTTGCACCCGTGTTGCCGGTGAGATCTGCTGATCCGACGACCAGTTGGGGAAGCACGGCGGACGTCGCATCGAGGACCTTTTGGATCGCCACTCGGGTTGCGACCGACGACGAAGGATC
>JALRGJ010000103.1 GCA_023253435.1 Ilumatobacteraceae bacterium
AACATCATCGGCCCATACTCCCGTTGCGTTGACCACTGATCGAGCAGACACAGTAAAACTGTTGTTGGTGATGGTGTCAGACACAACAACATGATGTTCGCTGGCTGATGGCGAGGTAATAGACAGCACCTTGCATCTGTTGGCAATGACGGCTCCCAGATCTGCCGCAGTGCGTAACACTGTTAAACACAAGCGGGCATCGTCGGCTTCCGCGTCGTAGTACAAATACGCAGATGCAAGCCTCTTTGGATTCATGGTTGGTAGATGAGCAAATGCTTTTTTGGCGTTAAGACGTCTGTGGATTCGACCAATACGCCATCCTCCGGTGAGGTCGTACATCCACATTGCAGAGCCAAGGGCACGAGCAATTTTTCTTGAGACAACGCCATCTTTGGTGAGGATGGGGATCATAAAGGGAAGTACTTGCACAAGATGTGGGGCATTTCGGCGCAATCTTTTGCGCTCTCGTAGCGCCTGGTACACAAGTCGCACGTCGCCCTGTTGGAGGTATCTAAGGCCGCCGTGCACCAACTTTGAACTCTTAGAAGAGGTACCCGAAGCAAAATCATCTCGTTCCACGAGTGCTACCGAGAGCCCCCTGCTTGCGGCATCAAGCGCAACTCCGGCCCCAGTGATGCCCCCTCCCACAACGAGGACATCAAATGTCTGTTGACTCAGTTTCTCTAGAGAGAAGGAGCGGGAAAAGGGTGAACCAGTCATCAGGGGAGAGCCTATGTGACGCATCCCCCTCCCCTGAAAAGGCTTGACAAGATTCACGCCAGGACCTTGGTGATTTCTGTACTTGTTCGTTAGTGTTTGGGAAAACCTCCCCACCTTGACACCGAAAGGACATTGTCATGCCAAGCCTGAAGGGCACAAAGACACACGAAAACTTGCTAGAGGCATTTGCTGGTGAAAGCCAAGCAAACCGTCGTTACCTCTGGTTCGCGCAAAAAGCAGACGTTGAGGGTTACCCAGATGCAGCTGCACTTTTCCGCTCCGTTGCAGAAGGCGAGACCGGTCACGCACATGGTCACCTCGAGTACATCGCAGAAGTTGGCGACCCAGCAAGCGGTGAGCCAATTGGCGAGACCGAGGCAAACTTCAAGGCATCAATTGCAGGCGAGACCTATGAGTACACACAGATGTACCCAGGCTTTGCAAAGACTGCTCGCGAAGAAGGCTTCGACGAAATCGCAGATTGGTTCGAGACACTTGCACGTGCCGAGAAGAGCCATGCAGGCCGTTTCGGCGAGGGTCTTGCAGCTCTCTAAACCTCACGTGACCGTTTGGTCATGAGTACTACAAATCGGGCGGCCACTTGTTTGAGTGGTCGCCCGATTTATTATCACCTCTTACTACGAACTGAGCCACTATGACAATCACTTACGATCCCAAGCACCCGAAATATCTCGATGAAGCAGATGTTCGTGAAGAACTCACTCGTGTGTACGACCTCTGTCATGGCTGTCGTTTGTGCTTCAAATTCTGCACATCTTTTCCCACGCTTTTTAGCTACGTAGACCAACACGAAGATCAAGATGCTGGTCGTCTCACGCCCGCTCAACAAGATCAAGTTGCAGACGAGTGCTTCCAATGCAAGTTGTGCTACGTGAATTGTCCTTACATTCCAGAACTTCACGAATGGGCTCTCGATTTTCCGCGACTCATGCTTCGTCACGATGCAATGCGCAGGGCCACTGGACAAGTGAAGATGCGAAAGAGAATCACTGACTCCGTTATGGGCCATACAGATTCCATCGGATCAGTTTCCACCAAGTTGTCAGGGCTAGCTAACCGAGCCATTGGTGCCAAGCCAGGCGGTGTAGTGCGTACAGCAATTGCAAAAACAGCTGGCGTGTCATCGGTTCGACTACTTCCGCCGTACTCTAAAGTCCGATTCAGCACATGGTTTAAAAAGCGCGTGAAGCCAACGCTCGCCAAAAAGCAAGGCCAAGTTGCAGTGTTTCCCACTTGTCTAGTGGAGTACCAGCAGCCAGCAATTGGACAAGACCTTGTCAAGGTGTACGAACGCAACGGAGTTGAGTGTTCATTGGTTGAAGGCGCTGGTTGTTGTGGGGCACCGTATTTGCACGGTGGCGATGTAGACACCTTCACCAAGGTGGCGGCAAAACAAGTGGCAGCGTTGGCAGATTCAGTTCGTGCCGGAAACAAAATTGTTGTTCCTCAGCCAACATGTGGCTACGTGTTAAAGAAAGATTATGTGGACTATGTCGGCGGCCCAGATGCCGAACTTGTAGCAGCAAATACTTTCGATTCTTCTGAATACCTCATGGATCTGCACAAGGCTGAGGGAACAGAATTAGACACCACATTTACGGGTGAGATTGCCGAGAGCATTTCGTATCACATTCCATGTCACCTCAAGGCACAGAACATTGGGTTACGTAGTCGTGATCTGATGAAGATGACCGGAGCAAAGATCAAATTGATCGACCAATGCTCTGGGATCGACGGAATGTGGGGGTTTAAGGCTGGTAACGAGGAATACTCATTACCTGTTGCAAAGAAGTTGGCAGACAAAGTGACATCTGCTGAAAGTGCTGTTGTTGCTGGTGACTGCCACTTGGCAAATACCGCCATCAACGAGCAAACCGGAACTGCAGCAAAACATCCGTTACAGGTTGTTGCTCGCGCTTACGGAATCCCAGAAGAACCCACCCATTCATAAAGAGAAGGTCCCCCCATGAATACAGCTACACCAAGTCGCAAACTCACTCTTAATGACATCGCCGATCTGCGTGCGTATGAGCGTGAGCGTCCAGAGTTCAGAGCCCGCATGATTGAAGTGAAGCGCCGCCGCAGAGTTGCGCTTGGTTCATTGTTGACAATCATGTTTGAAAACAGGGACACCATGCGTCTGCAAATTCAGGAAATGGTTCGAGTAGAAAAAGTTCTCACTGACGAGGGAGTGCTTGAAGAACTAAAGGCATTTAATCCAATGATTCCTGAGCCCGGTCAACTCTGTGCCACATTGTTTTTGGAGTTGACATCAGAAGATCAAGTAAGAGAGTGGTTGCCAAAACTTGCTGGGCTAGAGAACAGCATCTCTTTGCATCTCACTGATGGTTCAATTGTCAAAGGTGAGATCGATGCTCAACATGCAGCGGGCCTGACGCGTGACGATGTCACAGCGGCAGTGCACTACCTCACTTTTAATTTCTCGCAGTCCCAAATTGAGACCTTCGCCTCCGGGGGTGCTTCGGTGGTATGCGACCTAGGCAACTACCCGGAGTCTGCCGATTTGTCAGAAATCACCGTGGGTGAGCTTTTGGCAGATCTTCGGCCGTAACGGCTGACCGCCACCCGAAATCGCCCGTTTCAGCGCCAAAAAAACGAGAGGTCCCATGCAATAAGGGGATCTCGATTGGACTGTTGTGACGCACGACACATACTATGTGCGCAAGGGCATCCGCCCGACACTGAGGGGGGTATTCAGTGTTGTACTCAGAGTTCATTCAGACAGAGTTCATAGCTCGTCGTGTAGACACCACGTGGCGTAACTACGGCGCATGCAATGGGCTTGATCCTTCAATTTTCTTCCCGGAATCGGAAGAGGCGAGCGATGAGGCGCTCAGTATTTGTGCTGAGTGTTCTGTCAGGGTCAATTGTTTGGAATATGCCTTGGCAAGCCGTGAAAAAGAGGGTGTTTGGGGTGGCGCCACAGAGCGGGAACGACGTCGCATCATTCGTCAACGACGTAGAACTGCCTAATCATTCGTTTTTTCTCCTCCAAGGCGTAGATACTTAGGAGATGGCACATTCAGAACAGTTCGTGGGGTGGCCAGCTGTATTGGCTGGCCTCATTGAGAAAAACGATCTGTCCTCTTCCCAAGCAGAAGCCGCAATCACGGAAATTCTGAATGGAGTTGCCACACCTTCTCAGATGACGGCTTTCATTGTTGCGCTCCGAGCAAAAGGTGAAACTGCCGAAGAGCTCGAAGGTATGTTGCGGGCAGTCCGAGCAGCGGGCGCTCGCGTGCAATTGGAACCACATGTTGCAGAACGCGCGATCGATATTGTGGGAACCGGTGGAGATAAGAGCAATTCTGTCAACGTTTCTACGATGTCGTCTCTTGTTGTTGCAGGCGCAGGAGTTCCCGTATGTAAGCACGGCAACAGGGCAGCTTCATCAATGTGTGGAGCTGCCGATTTGTTACAAGAAGCTGGCGTCTCGGTTGAACTAGATCCTCAAGGAGTTGAGGCTTGCATTTCCGAGACCGGAATAGGTTTTTGTTTGGCTGCACGCTTTCATCCGGCCTTTCGTTACACCGCTCCTTCGCGCAGAGAAATTGGAATTCCCACTGCTTTCAATTTGCTTGGCCCCATGGCAAATCCCGCGCCTATTGCGAACATGCTTGTAGGCGTGGCAGTGCCAAACATGATGGAGCGAATGGCGGGAGCTTTGATGTCTCGTGGCGTCACGAGTGCGTGGGTGGTGCATGGCCATGGAGGCATTGATGAACTAGCGGTCAGTGGTCCAAACATTGTGTTTGAACTTCGTGATGGTGCAGTCCACACATTTGAAATCAACGCTAAAGATTTTGGAATTCCAGTTTCCACGTTGGATGACATTCGTGGCGGCGATGCGGCGGAGAATCTTGCAATTATGCGAGACACTTTCTCTGGATCTACTGGGCCTGTGCGGGACATTGTCACTTTTAACGCTGGTACATATCTGGTTTAGTTGGTGATGTCACAGAGGGAATCGACAGAGCGCGAGCATCAATTGATTCAGGTGCGGCTGCTTCTGTGTTGTCCGCGTTAGTGGCAGTTAGTTCTCGAGAAGCAGCACGAATGGAATCTCAGCCATGATTGTGCGAGTCCCTGCAACCTCGGCAAACCTTGGACCAGGTTTCGATGTCATGGGCTTGGCCCTTTCGTTATATGCAGAAGTGGGAATTGTTGGTGTTGACGCCATGCCCGAGGATGCTCGTGAAGCAGATGACACTCA
>JALRGJ010000104.1 GCA_023253435.1 Ilumatobacteraceae bacterium
GTGGTGAGATCTGGCCTTGGCTCAACCTCTTTGCTTCAGCGCAAACTGAAAGTTGGCTTTGCCCGAGCTGGCAGACTGATGGACGAGCTAGAAGAGCGTGGCGTTGTCGGTCCAAGTGAGGGTTCAAAAGCGCGTACTGTTCTCATTAGCGTTGAACAATTCGAAGCAATGGAGTAAATACATGGCCGCAGCGGCATTCACCGAGATCACCGATGGACTCGACTTTCCTGAAGGGCCGGTGGCAATGCCAGACGGCAGCGTCATTCTCACCGAGATGTTTGCGCACAAAATCACTCGAGTAGCGCCAGATGGAAGCAAATCGACAGTTGCGGAAATAAATGGTGGACCAAATGGTCTTGCTCTAGGGCCAGATGGCGCTTTGTATCTCTGCAATAACGGAAATGCATTTTCAAAACATGTAATGGATGGGCTCATATACCCAGGTCCATTCGATCCATCCAAATATGTAGGTGGCTGCATTCAACGAGTCGATATTGCAACAGGCAGTGTCACCACGGTGTACACGCACTGTGGAGACATTCCATTGCGTGCGCCTAATGACATCGTCTTTGATGAACATGGTGGAATGTGGTTTACAGATCATGGCATTCGCCACGATCGCACTTCAGATCGCACTGGGATTTATTACGCAAAGCCCGACGGCTCCCTTATTGAAGAAGTTGTGTTTCCTGTAGATGGGCCAAATGGAATTGGGCTATCACCTGCAGGGGACAAGGTGTACTGGGCGGAAACACATACTGGTCGAGTGTTTCAACGCACCATCGTTGCTCCTGGCAAAGTTGCGCCGATAGAAGAGTCTCCCGTTCTCTGTGGCCTTCCCGGTTACCAGTTGTTTGACTCGTTGGCAGTAGACGGTGACGGAAATGTATGTGTTGCAACCCTGGTCAATGGTGGCATCACAGTGATCTCGCCAGCAGGTGACGTTGTGCAACAGATTGCAGTAGACGACAGAATCACCACCAATATCTGCTTTGGTGGCCCAGATTTCCAAACTGCATTCATCACTGCCTCCTCAACGGGGCGTCTCCTCTCCATGAAATGGCCATACAAGGGTCTGAAACTCCACTGGCAGTAGGCTCAGAGCGTGGGGCAGCGCTACTACATAGAGACACTGGGTTGCCCAAAAAATCAGGTGGACTCTGAAAAGATTGCCGGCACTCTTCTTGCCGATGGTCTCACTCCCACCGATGATCCCTCCAAAGCCGATGTTGTCGTAGTCAATACATGCGCCTTTATTGAAGAGGCACGGAAAGAAAGCATCGACACTCTTCTCGCATTAGACGACACTCGCAAAAGGTCATCTCGTCTCGTCGTGACCGGTTGTATGGCCGAGCGTTATGGGAGTGAACTTGCAGAGGCCCTTCCCGAGGCCGACCAAGTTGCAGGTTTTGGTGTGCCCATCCAATTGGGTCGTAAACCACTCAAAGTGTCTGAGGTCCCCTCGTTTGATCTGTTGAATCTTCCACGTCCGAAATCTGTAGCGCCCTGGGCCTACGTGAAGATTGCCGAGGGTTGTGACAGGAACTGTGGTTTTTGTGCGATTCCGTCTTTTCGCGGACCTCAGCGAAGCAGAGATGTTGAATCGATCCTGAACGAAGTACAACAACTTGACGTTCGAGAAGTAGTTCTCGTTGCTCAAGATCTTGCAAGTTATGGGAAAGATCGACCAGAGGAGTTGGGTGCAGGATCCATTGTCAAGCTTGTGCGTGATGTGTCGAGCATGGTGGATTGGGTACGACTGCTGTATCTATATCCAAGTGATCTCAGTGATGAACTTATTGACGCCATCTTGGCTTCAGGTGTGCCCTACTTTGACCTTTCTCTGCAACACGTCAGTAAGCCTCATTTGCGGCGCATGCGTCGATGGGGTGACAGTGAGCGATTCTTGGAACGTATTGCACGCATCCGGTCACTTGAACCACAAGCAACTTTCCGGAGCAATTTCATTGTGGGGTACCCTGGTGAGACAGAAGAGGATCATGATCAACTCTTGGCTTTTGTAAAAGAGGCCAAATTGGATTGGTGTGGCTTTTTCGCTTTTAGTCCTGAAGAGGGCACGCACGCCCTCAATCTGCCAGATCACGTTGAATTTGATCTCATGAATCAACGGCTAGCGGAGTTGCGAGAAATACAGGACCAAATCACGGCAGAAAGTCGTGACGCACTATTGGGAGAAACAATTCAAGTGCTTGTTGATGAACCTGGGATCGCTCGTTCAAGTAGAGAAGCGCCGGAGATTGATGGCGTGGTGCAGGTTCCTGATCATTTAGAGGTGGGCAGATTTCATACGGTTCTCGTTGAGCAAGTATTTGGCCCAGACCTCATTGCGGTGGAAGTGAACTGACATGCCTGTTAATGAAGATGCAGTAGTGACATGGGCAAACATGGTGACCGTGGGGCGAGTACTGGCCTCACCAATACTTTTTGCAATGATCCCATCAGATAGTCGTGGGTCATGGGCTGCACTTGTTGTCTGGATTGTTCTGTGCGTCAGTGACGGCTTTGATGGTTATCTCGCGAGAAAGCATGGAATCACACGAAGTGGCGCATTTCTCGATCCACTTGCCGACAAGATTTTGGTCTTAGGGGCAATGTTCACGTTGGTCAGCAGGGGGGTCTTCTGGATGTTGCCAGTGATCATCATTGCGGCGCGTGAAATTGCCATCAGTTTGTATCGAGTATTCGTGGGCTCTAAAGGCGTCTCCATGCCTGCAAGCAAACTTGCGAAAGTGAAAACTTTTAGCCAGCAATGGGCCGTGGGTTTCGCTCTTGCACCCATAACAGTTGTGGATCACACGTGGACATTTGTTGTGTGTATGTGGATAGCTGTAGCCCTCACACTTCTTAGCGCTGCTCAATATGCACTTCAGGCGGTGAAGCGATCATCATGAATCACGTCATCACGGCAAGTGAGAAGGCGGAACTGCAGCGCAAAACTTTGCGCATCCTAGTCTCAGGTCAAATCATTGGTGCTGCAGCATTGGCCTCTGCTGTCACTGTTGGTGCGTACGTAGTGCAAGAAATTCTTGGACAAAAAACTCCCTGGGGTGGAATAGCAACCGCCACTGTGACAACTGGTACGGCTGTCATGGCACAAGTTCTCTCTCGACTCATGATGCGACGGGGACGTCGGCCAGGATTGCAATTGGGCTATGCGCTAGCAACCGTTGGGGCATTAATTGCTGCGGTTGGTGCACAACACTCACAATTAGCAATTTTTCTCATTGGCCTTTTTTTGTTTGGTAATGGTCAGGCATCCAACTTGTTGGCACGGTATGCCGCCACAGATCTTGCAGAACCAGAGCATCGAGCAAGTTCTATGAGTCGAATTGTGTTTGCTTCTACGTTTGGAGCTGTATTTGGTCCATTGCTCATTTCGCCAGCGGAAATAGCAGGAGAAAATTGGTTTGGTTGGCATAAGTACACCGGGCCGTGGGTATTTTCGGCAACAATTTTGCTGATTGCATTTTTGAATACCTCACTTCGGTTGCGACCAGATCCATTAGTGATTGCAGGTGGACTAACAGATAGTGAAGTGAAATTGCCAAGCGTACGAGAGGCATTGCAAGTGGTTGTGGACACACCAAAGGGGAGACTTGCGCTTACTGCCATGGTGATTTCCCAGGTCACCATGGTTGCCGTGATGACCATGACTCCTGTGCACATGAAATTGCACGGACATGAAACTCTGAGCCAGTACGTGGTGTCTTTGCATATTGCTGGCATGTTTGCGTTCAGCCCCTTTGTTGGAAAGTTCGCCGATCAAAGGGGCACTACACGCACGGTACTTGTTGGCTCCGTGTTACTCGTGGTTTCAACAATCATGGCTTCGTTAAGTGGAGAAGCAGCGATCGCTTTGTTCCCATCACTGTGGCTCTTAGGTATTGGGTGGAATTTTGGACTCATTGGCGGGTCTTCAATGTTGCTGGAATCTGTGCCTGATTCCAAGCGTGTCACCGTGCAGGGGTCTGCAGACCTCATGATGAGTTTCTTTGGTGGCATGGCCGGATTATCTTCGGGATTTATTCGTCGTGCTGTGGGGTATCACATGTTGTCTGTGGCGGCCACAATTGCCGGTGGTGTGTTATTGGTTTCTGCTTACTATTCCATTCAAAAGTGGAAACTGACGGAGTCAATTGCGTCATGAAGTGCAATGTTGTCGCTGTTGGGACGGAGTTATTGCTCGGACAAATCATTGACACGAACTCTTCTTACATAGGGGAACAACTCGCAGCCGCCGGAATTGCATCTCATTTGCAACTCAAGGTGGGGGACAATCTTGAGCGAATTGTGGAGGCATTTCAGGTTGCTCTCAAGGATGCTGACGCAATCATTGTGTGTGGTGGCTTAGGCCCAACGCACGATGATCTCACCCGAGATGCAATTGCTCGCGTCATGAATACAGAGCTTGAACATCACCAAGAAATTGCAGACGTGATTGCAGAATTATTTGCAAAGCGTGGCAGACACATGGCTTCTAACAATCTTCGTCAAGCTCTTGTTCCTCGTGGGGCTCAAGTAATTGCACAAACAAGAGGAACAGCGCCAGGGCTCATATGTCCTGTGGGTAACAAAGTTATGTATGCCGTTCCCGGAGTTCCACATGAAATGCATGACATGTTGGAGCGCGCAGTATTGCCAGACCTCCTGAAGCGAAGTGGCGAGCAATCTGTCATCGCAAGCCGTGTTTTGCGCACTTGGGGTGAGAGTGAATCTGCTCTCAATGAACGCTTAGATCCCATCATTGAAGAACTAGAGCAGTTGGGTAATCCCACTTTGGCTTTTCTTGCGAGCGGTTGGGAAGGAATAAAAGTACGGCTGACTGCTAAGGCGACTACTGAATCAGAGGCCCACGAGATGCTGACTCTGTGGGAAGAAAAGGTGCGAGCACTTGTTGGCGACATTGTCTTTGGGGTTGATGC
>JALRGJ010000105.1 GCA_023253435.1 Ilumatobacteraceae bacterium
AGTTGAAGAGATTGTTCGGTCAACAGGTTTTTATCAGAGCAAGGCGAAGAATCTCATCGGAATGGCTCGTCGTGTTTCAGATGAATACAACGGAGAAATTCCTACGGAACTTGATGACCTTGTAACTCTGCCCGGTGTTGGGCGAAAAACGGGAAACGTTTTGCGAAGCGTGGTTTTTGATCTTCCAGGGCTTGCCGTAGACACTCACGTAGGCCGATTATCGCGACGCCTGGGTTTAACTACTGAGGAGGATCCCGTAAAAGTGGAGAAGGTACTGAACGCATTTATTGATCCTCCTGAATGGGGAAGATTCAGTTTGAGGCTCATCTTGCACGGAAGACGAGTATGCGATGCAAAGAAACCTAAATGTGACATCTGTGAACTCGAAGACATTTGCCCGTCATCTGGAATGCCGACAAAAAGTAAGTCCAAGTAGTTAGAGCAACTCCTCACTTCAAGTAGCGTTTGTGGATATGACGTCAACAGTGAGCGCTGAACTCGGTGCGGCAGCCGATGCAATCAACAGATACCGCACTCGAGTAGCGGCATTGGTGGAAACCATTGGGCCAAATCATGAAGACCTTGTGAGCGCTATGTACGAAGCGGAAAGATCGTTGCTTTCTGCTGAACGATTACTCGTACGTGCCGAAAAACTTGCCCGTTCGTAGCAGCTCTTCTGACTAGTTTGTTCCCGTGGGAATTTTTCAGCCTCGAGAACAGATTCAGGCAATGTCTGGGTATCACTCGCCGCAGGTAGATGTACCCATTCGGCTCAATACAAACGAATCTCCATTTCCTCCACCACAAGGATGGGTAAAGAGATTGTCACGTGTGGCGGAAGAAATTCAATGGAATCGATATCCCGATAGATCTGCTTCGGAGCTACGCAGAATTATCGCTTCACGCCACTCAGTGAGCGCAGAAAATGTTTTTGTGGCAAACGGATCTAATGAAGTGCTTCAAACCATCCTTCTCACATATGGAGGAGCTGGTAGAACAGTTGCAACATTTGAACCCACCTATCAGATGTATGCACAGATCGCTCGGGTGACTGGTGCCCAAGTAGTGATTGGTGAAAGACGCGCTGACTTCACACTTGACGCGCTTGAAATTGAACGTGTGATGCAGCGTCATTCTCCTGCAGTCTCATTTTTATGTAATCCCAATAATCCCACAGGCTTAGTGGAGCCTCGAGAAAACTTAGAAACTTTGTTGGAAAATGCAACTGGGATTGTGGTTGCCGATGAAGCGTATGCGGAATTTTCTGACTGGTCGGCGCTGGACATGGTCACGGAAAATCGAGCACTTGCTGTGACGAGAACATTTTCTAAAACTCTCTCTATGGCGGCGCTCAGGGTGGGATATGTGATTGCTCCGCAGTGGATGATTGCAGATTTAGAAATTGCAGCACTCCCTTATCATCTTGACTCGTTTAAGCAAGGCGCAACAGTTGCGGCACTTGAGTACACCTCCGAGATGGAAGAACGAGTGCAGCTGATCAAAAATGAGCGCACTCGGATCAGTCAGTCTCTCCAATCCATGGGTGTCACCGTGTGGCCCAGCGGCGCTAATTTCATTCTCTTCAGACCAGAGACTCGAGATGCCAAAGATGTATGGAATCAATTGCTTGATGCGGGCATCTTGGTCAGAGACTGCAGTTCTTGGGCGCGACTTGAGGGCTGTTTGCGTGTAACCGTGGGAACGGAGCCAGAGAACAGCGCATTTCTGAACGCGATGACTCACATTTTGGGTGCCTAAATCCAACATTGTTGGAAATTCCCTAGGGGAATGGGTGGCGAACGGCGAGAATATAGCCATGGCACGTACAGCCCAGATTCAAAGGTCTACCAAAGAGACTTCAATTGTTGTTGATCTCAATCTCGATGGCTCCGGACAATCATCCATCTCAACTGGCATTCCGTTTTATGACCACATGTTGGAACAGCTGGCACGACATGGTGGCTTAGACCTCACGGTGCAAGCCACAGGAGATCTCCATATAGATACGCATCACACTGTGGAGGACGTGGCAATTTGTGTGGGCGAAGCGCTGCATAAGGCTCTTGGCGACAAAGCTGGCGTACGACGTTTTGCAAGCGGATCTTTTCCTTTAGATGAAGCCTTGGTAAGCATTGCTCTCGATCTCAGCGGCAGACCTTTTGTTGCATGGAATGTAGAACTACCCGAGTGTCTACCGTTGGGTTCTCCTGCATTTGATCCGTCACTTGCAGAGCATGCAATTTCTTCTCTTGCTACTTCGGCAGCCATGACATTGCATGTCAATCTTCAGGCCGGACGAAATGTGCACCACATCATTGAGGCAACTTTTAAAGGTGTTGCGCGATGCTTGCGAGATGCGGTGAAGGTGGAGTCTGGAGCAGTGCCGTCCACAAAAGGCATCCTCTCGTGACTCAAAGCCCGCGCGTCGCGGTGCTTGACTACGGCATAGGGAATCTTCGTTCAGCACAAAAAGCGCTCGAAGCGGTTGGCGCAAATGCACAACTCACCATCGATGCCAGCGTGGTGTCATCTGCCGATGCGGTAGTGCTTCCCGGAGTAGGAGCTTTTGATGCGTGCATGCATGCTTTGCGTCAGAGCGGACTAGAAGATGTTGTTCACAACGCTGTGAGTAGTGGAGTGCCATTTCTTGGAATCTGTGTAGGAATGCAAATGCTGTTTGACTCAAGTGATGAGGGTCAGCATTCTGCAGGGTTAGGCATTATCCCTGGTCATGTGAAGTGGATTCCCTCAGATGTGCAGCGACCTCAAATGCAATGGAACCAATTGAAACTGTTATCTCCAGATCCCATGTTTGATGGTTTAGGAAATTCTCCATGGATGTATTTCGTGCATTCATTGCATGGAGTTCCAGCCGATCCGTCACATGTTGTAGCCACGGTTCACTACGGAGAATCATTGAATGTTGCCTTTCGTAAGGGAAACGTATTCGCCACGCAGTTTCATCCGGAGAAATCAGCGTCAGCCGGTCTAGGGCTGTTAAAAAATTTCGTGCAGGCTGCGGTGTCAGCATGATGTTGTACCCCGCTATTGATCTACTTGGTGGAAAAGTTGTTCGGCTCCGGCAAGGTAACTATGCAGATAGCACTGTGTATGGGGAAGAACCCGCATCTGTTGCTAGGTCGTTTGTGGAACAGGGAACAACCTGGGTGCACATTGTTGATCTCGATGCTGCAAAGAGCGGAGAGCCAGTCAACCGCGCTGTTATTAGGAACGTTGTAGAGGCTCTTGCAGGGTCAGCACGTGTGCAGGTAGGAGGGGGCGTCCGAAAATTGCAAGATGCCAGAGCACTTGCAGACATTGGCGTGAGTCGCGTTGTCATGGGCTCGGCTGCGGTGGCACAACCGACCCTTGTAGAAGAGGTATCTGAAGTAGTTCCGGTTGCTGTTGGATTAGACCATCGTGACGGAGTTGCAGCTACCCACGGTTGGACTGAATCTTCTGGAGTGCAAGTAGAAGATCTCCTCAAACAATTTCCCAGTGCATCTGTTTTTGTAATCACAGACATCTCGCGTGATGGCATGTTGTTAGGGCCTGACGTTGATGGCTTGACTCGTGCAGTTCATGCAACTCACATTCCTGTTGTAGCAAGTGGAGGAGTGGGGAATTTGGCACACCTCCAACAGTTAGCTCAGATAACAGGCCTTGACGGTGTAATCGTGGGAAAAGCAATTTATGAAAATAAGTTCACTGTTTCAGAAGCTGTGAAGGCATTGTCATGAATCCCGACATTGTTGCGAGAGTTATTCCCTGTTTAGACGTCACCAATGGTCGAGTGGTGAAGGGAGTCAATTTTGTTGATCTGCGAGATGCCGGGGATCCAGTAGAACTGGCGGCGAAATACGACGAGCAAGGTGCTGATGAATTGGTTTTTCTCGATATCACTGCGTCGTCTGACGGAAGAAAAACCACAATCGATATGGTCGCCCACGTGGCCGAAGAGGTCTTCATTCCTTTCACAGTGGGGGGAGGAATTCGAGAAGTGTCTGATGCTCGTGCCATGTTGCGTGCCGGAGCAGACAAAGTAAGTGTGAATACTGCTGCGGTGGAGAAGCCCGAACTTATTTCAGATATTGCAGCGGAGTTTGGATCGCAGTGTGTTGTGTGCGCAATTGACGCCAAATGGGATGCATACACTTCCCAATGGTTGGTCTATCTTCACGGTGGTCGCACCAAGACTGACGTGAATGCAGTTCAGTGGGCAACTGATGCGTCCGCGAGAGGTGCAGGAGAGATTTTGCTCACTTCAATGGACAGAGACGGCACGCGTGATGGGTTTGATCTTTCTCTCACGAAAGCTGTAGCCGATGCCGTTGGAGTACCTGTTATTGCAAGCGGTGGAGTGGGGGCACTTGAACATCTTGCAGATGGAGTTTTGCTAGGCGGTGCAACAGGTGTACTTGCCGCTTCAATATTTCATTTTGGTGAGCACTCCATTGCCGAAGCAAAAGCCGTGATGACTGAGCGGGGAGTGCGCGTACGGCCACCCACAGGTTCATTTTCTTAAAGGGTTTCTAAAATCTTTTGCAAGGCACTCACGCATGCCTGAGTTGCGCCAGCTGAAATTGAGTGGTCAACACTCAGTAATTCAACTACGTCACAATTCTTCCAGTCGTTTGTTTTTGTTCGTAGTTCAGTAGGTGTAGTGAACTGGTCATGCTGAGGTGAAAGCAGAATTTTTGGGCCAGGCTTCTGTGCTGCGAGTGGGTCATGGGCCATCATCTGAACTGGTGGCGCAATTGCTATCCAACCCGCAATAAGTGGATGACTCACATTGAGTGCAACAACTGCT
>JALRGJ010000106.1 GCA_023253435.1 Ilumatobacteraceae bacterium
GTACTGGCAGCAATGCTTCAGCAAGGCGACCTGTTGCACGATCTATATCGTCAGCCAGATTAGTGGCAACGCGCTTTTTGTAATTCTCAAAGTCAGCTTGCAAACGAAGAGCAATGTCCTTGAACTCGTCGCGTTCCTTTAACAACTGTTCTATGTCGTGCTCAACAACTTCTTCCGCTACTTCTACTGCTTCATCAATAGTTGCTTCGGAAGAGTTGTCTTGCAGTTCCTCGGTGTTGTCAGACATGGCTTACTGCTCGTCGACAATTTCCGCATCAACAATGTCGTCATCGGAACCACTTGTGGCACCGGACGCTGAAGTACCTGCAGCTCCACTATCACGGGCAGCAGCTTCATACAGCTTCTGGCTGAACGCTTGGCTTGCACCCATGAGAGTTTCAGTTGCGGACTTGATCTGCTCCAAGTCATTTCCGGCGATAGCACTCTTCAATGCCGCCAATGGACCTTCGACTGCAGCCTTTTCGTCTGCAGAAACATTGTCGCCTTGCTCTTTCAAAACCTTCTCGGTTTGATACACGAGTGAATCGGCATTGTTGCGAATTTCTGCTTCTTCACGACGCTTACGATCCTCTTCTGCATGAGCCTCGGCATCACGGATCATTTCGTCGATCTTGTCCTTAGACAACGAAGTGCTGTTTGTGACTTGAATCTTTGCTTCTTTGTTTGTTGCACGATCTTTTGCCGTTACATGCACAATGCCATTGGCATCAATATCGAAGGTGACCTCAATCTGGGGCACACCACGAGGTGCAGGTGGCAGATCACTCAACGTGAATTTGCCAAGTGATGTGTTGTAAGCAGCCATCTCACGCTCACCCTGCAACACATTGATTTCCACAGATGGTTGGTTGTCGTCTGCGGTACTGAACACTTCAGTTCGGCGAGTTGGGATGGTGGTGTTTCGCTCAATGAGGCGAGTCATCACGCCACCCTTGGTTTCAATACCTAAAGACAATGGTGTGACGTCGAGAAGCAAAACGTCTTTCACGTCTCCCTTGAGAACTCCTGCCTGTACTGCTGCACCAACAGCCACAACTTCATCGGGGTTCACAGTTTTATTTGGCTCTTTGCCAGTAAGGGCAAGAACTAGTTCCTGAACTGCGGGCATACGAGTAGAGCCACCAACAAGAATGACGTGATTGACCTGGTTCTTGTTGAGACCTGCATCTTGCAATGCTTTCTCAAACGCAATCCGGCAACGCTCAATGAGGTCTGCTGTCATTTCCTGAAATTTTGAACGTGACAAGGATTCGTCGAGGTGCAATGGACCTTCTGCAGTTGCAGTAATAAACGGCAGGTTGATCTGAGTCTGCTGTGTTTGTGACAACTCAATCTTCGCCTTTTCTGCAGCCTCCTTTAAACGCTGCAATGCCATGCGGTCTTGGGAAAGATCAACGTTGTGTGCTGCCTTAAATTGCGCAACTAACCAATCAATGATCCGTTGGTCCCAGTCGTCACCACCAAGGTGAGTGTCACCATGTGTGCTCTTGACTTCAAAAACGCCATCGCCAATTTCCAATACGCTGACGTCGAATGTTCCGCCACCAAGGTCGAATACCAAAATGGTCTCGTCTTGTGAAGATTTATCGAGACCATATGCAAGTGCAGCTGCAGTTGGCTCGTTGATAATGCGCAAAACATTTAGTCCTGCAATTGCGCCAGCTTCTTTTGTTGCAGTGCGCTGAGCATCGTCGAAATACGCAGGAACAGTGATCACCGCATCTGTCACGGTGTCACCCAAATATGCCTCGGCGTCGCGCTTCAACTTCATCAGTGTTCGGGCACTGATTTCTTGTGGCGTGTACTTCTTTCCGTCAATGTCCTCTGATGTCCATGAGGTTCCCATTTCGCGCTTGATGCTGCGGAATGTGCGATCTGGGTTTGTAATGGCTTGACGCTTGGCTACTTCTCCCACAAGAACTTCACCTGTCTTTGAAAAAGCAACGATGGAGGGGGTGGTGCGAGCGCCTTCAGAGTTGGGGATCACAACTGGATCGCCAGCCTCCAAAACAGCAACGACTGAGTTAGTGGTTCCGAGGTCGATTCCGACTGCCTTTGCCATGGGTATCTCCTAATAAATGAGGCCGGCGGGGGTGCCGGGTTTCATGTGACGGTCAGGATAAAGGGTTGAGTCGGCTCTTATCAACCTTGATGACCACAAACTTGATATGTCCCCACTCAACATTTGTCACACTGGCCGCCTGCACGAAGATCCGCCCCTAACGGGGTGACGAGTTCCTCCTTATAAGGGAGGCACCAACGGACATAGTCTGAAACCCATGTCGCACAGGACCCCCAACACCGCATCGGCTCCTCTGGTCCTAGCCATTTTGGACGGCGTGGGGATTGAAGAACCAGCACCAGACAATGCGGTGACGTCAGCTTCCGCACCTTTTCTACATAGCGCGCTGCAGGGAAAAGTAGGGGACAAAGAAGTGGTGTCCATACCTATTAGGGCCCACGGAGTTGCTGTTGGCTTACCCAGCGACGCGGACATGGGTAACTCAGAGGTGGGTCACAACATCATGGGTGCCGGGCGCATCTTTGATCAAGGTGCAAAACAAGTAGAAGAAGCTTTTCGCACTGAGAGCATCTGGGGCGATACATGGAACATGGTGATGCAGCGCGCCGAGCACTCCATTCATTTTGTTGGGTTGTTGTCAGACGGCAATGTGCACTCACACATCAAACATTTAATTGCACTTCTGAACAAGGCGGCAGAACAAGGCGCACAACATTTGGTAGTACATGCGCTATTTGATGGACGTGATGTCACCGATGGCACCGCAGAAAAATACTTAGACCAACTTGAGTCCGCACTGAAGGAAATTTCTTCAACATATGGATGTTTAGCCGTGGTGGGTTCTGGTGGTGGACGCATGAACACCACAATGGATAGGTACGAAGCCGACTGGGACATTGTTGCCCGCGGATGGGCAGCACACGCATTAGGAACAGCTCGCCCGTTTACTTCCGCTGCGGATGCGCTAAAAACACTGCGATCTGAAGACCCAACCGTTAGTGATCAATACCTTCCATCGTTCACAATTGTTGATGCTGGCGGATCACCAATAGGTGCAATGAAATCAAACGACGCAGTGGTGTTATTTAATTTTCGCGGCGATCGAATGGTGGAGATTTATCGTGCGCTGACGGAAGAACCATTTACTGCTTTTGCACGTGGACCGCTTCCTGAAAATCTTCTTGTTGTAGGCATGACGATGTACGACGGAGATCTAGGAATTCCAAAAGATTTTCTTGTTCCTCCAACACGCGTGACAGGAACCGTGTCCGAACTGATTGCTCAAGCGGGAATGGCTCAAATTGCAATTGCGGAAACACAAAAATTTGGTCACGTCACTTATTTCTGGAACGGCAATCGCTCTGAAAAATTCAACGCAAATTTAGAAACTTGGGTAGAGATACCGTCCGACAAAGTTTCATTCGACAAACTCCCTCGTATGAAGGCAGCAGAAACTGGTGATGCAGTTGTTGAAGCAGTGAATTCTCAGAAATTTTCGTTTATTCGTTGCAATTTCGCTGGTGGAGACATGGTGGGGCATACCGGTGATATTCCCGCATCTGTGATTGCAGTAGAAGCTATTGACGAAGCGCTCGTGAGAATTAACGATGCTGTGCGCGCAGTCGGTGGAACTTTGTTAATCACTGCAGACCATGGCAACTGCGAAGTGCTCATTGAACGAGACAAAAACGGAAATCCCGTTTTAGATCACAACGGCGCACCTGTTCCTAAGAAGTCACACACCTTGTCACTTGTCCCTTTCATTGCGATCGATTACTCAGGGGTGATTTCTTCTGCACAGGTAAGTGATGCGGGCATCTCCAATATTGCAGCCACCTTGCTGGAGTTATTAGGTCTCTCGGTACCTTCAACGTACAGAGAACCGTTGCTCACCATTTCTTAATCACTTCCTTGCCCGCCGTCACATGTGACCTCTGTTCAAATCAAAATTCGTCCTCTTTTCGTGGATTACACTTATGCACATGGCAAGTACAAAGTCCTCAGTTGATCACCTCCGCAAGATTGCACTTTTCTCTGAATGCTCACCCAAAGAATTGGGTCTGGTTGTCAAAAATTCCACCGAGCGAGTCCTCAAGGCCGGAACAGTCATCATGGACCAGGGTCAAACTGGTCGTGAGGCCTATGTGATTCTCGAGGGGTCTGCCACGGTGAAGCGCAATGGCAAAAAGATTGGAAGCGCAAAAGCTGGTGCCGTCATTGGTGAGCTTTCCTTGCTCGATCATGGCCCACGGACCGCCACCGTGACTGCCGACTCCGATGTCCGCTTGCTCGTTGTCTCCGAGCGTGGTTTGAAGGCCGCAATCGACAATATTCCTGCTATTTCACGCAAACTTCTCAAGGCTCTTGCCACCAGAGTTCGTGAACTAGACCGCGCCCACTACGGCTGACTCCACGGGGCAGGGCTTCTGCCTGTCTCCCCACTAGCGTTGTGTCTCGTATGAGCAGCGACGCCACCACCACTACGCAAGGTCCAAAGCGCCTTCGTCCGTATCAGATCTCCATTGCCATCGGTCTTGGCATGGGCATCTTCACCATGTTGTCGGGAATTGTTCCTCAATTCACCAAATGGCACGGCACATCCGAGCAATCTCGAGAAGTCTTTGAAGGAATTCCTGGTCCTATCCAGGCGGCCTTCTACACAATCTTGCCCATCATGCTCGTGTGGGGTGCATTCCGATTTGCCGACCGCATACGCAACTGGGAGCGTGGCGCTCCAGATCGCCGTCGCACCACCGTAA
>JALRGJ010000107.1 GCA_023253435.1 Ilumatobacteraceae bacterium
AGCCCTACCGATGTGGCTCAAGCTCCTGATCCTGGTTGGCATTACGTGATCGTGTCTCTCAAGACCCAGCGTCCAGAGCCGCGAACTTTTCGCATTGAGGGACAATCCATCACCGAATACTCCATCGTTACGGCCTAAATCCCGCTCATGCCATAGGGGGGTGACACTGGCCCTCTAGATGGTTACAATTCCGACAGGATTTATCGGGAATAGCCCGAGGGGTCTGACGGTTCTACAAGAAGGTCATATGTAATGACCTGGAGGAAAAATGTCGATAGCGGATGTGCGGAGGAATGGAGGCTCAGTGTTCGTGATGAACAGCGCCCTTGAACTCATTGGTAACACTCCCATGGTTGATGTCTCTGTCTTGTCGCCAAACCCACATGTTCGCCTCGTAGCCAAGTTGGAAAGTCAAAATCCATTCGGCTCGGTGAAAGATCGCATTGCCAAGTCAATGATTGAAGATGCCGAACGAACGGGCAAGTTAGTTCCAGGCCAGCGCATCATTGAACCATCCTCTGGTAACACCGGAATTGCACTCGCTGCAATTGCACGCATGAAGGGTTACCCCATCACAATCCTCATGCCTACTTCTGTGAGCATTGAACGCAGACAAATGCTTGAAGTGTTTGGTGCTGAAATTATTTTGACTCCTGGTGAAGAGGGTTCAAACGGTGCAGTACGCCGAGCACAAGAACTTGCTGCACAACATCCGGAGTGGTGCTTCTTGTATCAATACGCTAACGATGCAAACCCACGTGCGCACTATGAAACAACTGGTCCGGAAATTTTCCGTGATTGTCCAGAAATCACTCACTTTGTAGCAGGGCTTGGCACTAGTGGAACTCTCATGGGAGTTGGTAAATATCTCAAAGAGCAAAACCCAGACATAAAAGTTGTTGCAGTAGAGCCTCCTCTTGGTGAGCGAGTAGAGGGATTACGCAACCTTGATGACGGTTACATTCCCCCCGTGTTCGATAACTGGCACGGTCGTGAATTGTTAGACCGCAAGCGAGTTGTTCGTCCTCGTGAGTCCATTGAATGGACTCGTCGCATTGTTCAAGAGTGCGGAATCTTTGCTGGTCTGTCCTCGGGAGCTTCGCTAGCAGGTGCTGTAAAAGTCGCAGGTGAAATTGAAGAGGGAACCATTGTTTTCATCGTGTGTGATGGCGGTTGGAAGTACCTCTCCACTGGTGCGTACACAGGTGATCTCGATGCTGCAGAAGCAGCAGCCGAGAAAATCATCTATTTCTAGTTTCTCTGCGCGCCTGCATTGCGTTGCGTAGTCTTGTGAAATGACCAGTGCCGACAATCGTCCTATCGGGATGTTCGATTCTGGTTTTGGAGGTCTCACCGTTGCTCGTGCGGTAATTGATGTTCTTCCCTCAGAAGACCTTGTGTATATCGGTGACACTGGCAGATATCCCTACGGGCCTCGCCCCGCATCTGAGGTTCGGGAGTTTGCTCATGAGATTGCCTGGAGTTTGGTACGAGATCATAACGTGAAGGCAATCGTTGTGGCTTGTAATACAGCTGCTGCAGCAGCCTTTTATGAACTAGAGACTGAACTGCCCGTGCCAGTGGTCAGTGTGGTGGAGCCAGGAGCTCGAGCACTGGCGATCGCAACCACTGTTCGCCGAGTGGGAGTGATTGGAACAGTGGGCACAATTTCCTCAGGCGCATATCAACGAGCGTTGAAAGAAGTTGATGCATCCTTAGAACTGATTGCCACTGCGTGCCCTGGTTTTGTGGAATTCGTTGAACGGGGACAAACGAGTGGCGATGAAGTGGTATTGCTTGCTGAACGTTTATTGGCTCCCATTGTTGAGGCAAATGTTGACGCACTCTTGTTGGGCTGTACCCACTATCCGTATTTATCAAGAGTCATTAGCGAGGTGATGGGTCCACAGGTGGTACTTGTCTCTAGTGCCGATGAAACTGCATTTGCGCTTGCTGAGATGCTTCATGAGCGCGGTTTAGATGCAGATCTGAAAAGGACCGGTTCTCACACATTTCTCTCATCTGGAGATGTTGAATGGTTTGCTGATTTTGGGCGGCGCCTTCTTGGGCCTGAATTATCTGAGGCAAGTCGCTGGGAACCATCTGCTAACGACTAGACATTTATCTATGACAAGACCAGACGGCCGCACTCCAGATCAACTACGCCCCATCTCGTTTCAGCGAGATTTCACAGAAATGTCTGCTGGATCAGTGCTTGTTTCCTTTGGCCGCACTCGGGTGTTGTGTACCGCATCTGTTGATGAAGATGTTCCACGATGGATGAAAGGCTCGGGAAAAGGGTGGGTGACAGCTGAATACTCCATGCTTCCTGGTTCCTCTCCTGAGCGTGTGGATAGAGAGGCAGCGAAGGGCAAGCAGAGTGGGCGTACGGTAGAGATTCAACGCCTCATTGGTAGAGCACTACGCGCATCTTGTGACATGAGGGCACTAGGAGAACGTCAGGTTGTTGTGGACTGTGATGTGTTGCAGGCAGACGGTGGGACACGAACAGCAAGCATTTGTGGCGGTTTCTTGGCATTGCATGATGCGCTCACGCGTCTTGTGCAGTCGGGAGCGATTGATTCTCATCCGATCCATTCCTACTGTGCAGGTATTTCTGTGGGTATTCATAACGGCATTCCTATTCTCGACCTTCCTTATGTAGAGGACTCAACAGCTGAAGTGGACATGAATGTGGTGATGTTGAAGCCTGCCAACGGTGGTGATGCAAAGTTTGTTGAAGTGCAGGGAACAGCGGAGGGCGTTGCTTTTAGTCGTGGGCAACTCGATGAGTTGTTGCAACTTGCAGACACGGGTCTCAACAGAATTTTTGATCTGCAAGCAGGACTGTTATCTGAAGCTCCTGTGTCTCGACCAGTTCAGAGATAATTGATGAAGCTCGTCTGCGCGAGTGCAAATCCCAAGAAAGTGGAAGAGTTGGCTCGGTTGCTTCCTGATTGGGTTCAACTTGTCCCTCGCCCTGATCATGTTGGCGATATCGATGAAACTGCGCCAACGCTTGAAGGCAATGCAATTATCAAGGCAGTAGAAATAGCTAATGCCACAAGTGAGTGGGCGATAGCGGATGACACTGGATTGGAAGTAGAAGCATTAGCCGGGGCTCCCGGAGTGCACAGTGCGCGGTTCGCCGGCGAAAATGCCTCAGATGAAGACAACAGAAGGCTTCTTCTCCAGAAATTGCAATCAATGAAGAACCGGCATGCCAAATTTCGGACAGTGATTGCATTGGTGAATGCAAAGGGTGAAATGCATTTTGTAAGTGGCGAATGTGCAGGAACTATTGCAGAGTCCGAGCGAGGAACCCACGGATTTGGGTACGACAGTGTGTTTGTTCCTAGAGATGGTGATGGGCGTACTTTTGCTGAAATGTCTCCGAAAGAAAAAGATTCAATGTCCCACAGGGGGAGAGCGCTCGCACAACTACCGCAATTGTTGTCACGAATTTTTGGTCTACCAACCCCTTAGATCAATAGGCCATTCGTCAATTACATCGCCGTATTCGTTTGCTACATACGCAACTTCATGAAGAGCCATTGTGGGGTCAATGTGGGCGGGTGTGACAAACACTCTGTCGCCAACTCGCGGTGAAGGAGTCCCTTCGTTGGATGAGAAGGTGATGTGTTCGTCGGAGCAAAACCACACGTTGTGATCCGTGATGGAAGGATTGCCGTGATCCATGCCAAGTGACTTCAAACCAACATCGATGACGGACCACTTTTCATTGGCTGAGATGACCGTCCCCATCACCCACATGGCTTGAACAAATGGGTGTCCAAGTTGTTGATATTGGGAGTCCATAAGTACATAGCTTCCGGCTTGTACCTCATTCACTGTTGTTCCACTGAACATGTCAAAAGTTCCTGTGCCGCCAGCTGACACTATGTTGCCCCCCACATCATTGTGTGCAGCAGCGAGAAGCGCCATTGCCTCGTGCACTTTTGCTTTTTTGGTGGCGCGATCTGTTTCCATCATGAGGTGGCCCTCGTAACCCATCACGCCACGAACTGTCAATCCCTTTTGTCGTGCAGTGTCAGCCAATGCACCTGCTCGTGCGGGTTGAATCCCACAACGAGGAAGTCCTACGTTGACGTCAATCAGCACATTTTTGATTCCGGCCTTGTGCGCGGCAGAAAGTGTTTCTGGAGAATCAATGGCAACGGTGATCAAGGCGTCTTCTTGGGCCTGGGCGAGAAGAGAAAGTCGATAAGGATCAACAACTTCGTTTGCGAGAAGAAAGTCTTCACCAATTCCAGCTGCTGCTAATCCAAGAATTTCCTTGGGAGTGGCACAGGTAAACGATGTGTGTCCGTGGGCTACCTGTTGCGCAGAAATGCCAGAGCACTTATGAGCTTTGACATGTGGTCGTAGGCGACGACCAGGATGAATTTCTGCCATTGCAGCAATGTTCTTGTGCAAGGCTGCAACATCGATAACCACAGCTGGTGTCGGAAGATCGTAAATATGCACCGTGCCGGTGAAGGGACTCGAACCCCCAACACGTAGGACCTAAACCTACTGCCTCTGCCAATTGGGCTACACCGGCGTGCTAACGAGGGTACCTCGCCAAATCAGTCAATGGCGCCAAAAGCAACGATTTAGCGTTCCACTTCGTGGAGCGCACCAGTCTCCACATCGTAGACAAAACCACGAATGTTGTCCTTGTGAACGATAAACGGACTGTGGTTGAGGCGAGCCATTGATTGACGAACATCGGCAAATGGATCTTGAAATGTTTCGATAG
>JALRGJ010000108.1 GCA_023253435.1 Ilumatobacteraceae bacterium
TGTTTGTGTAGTGACTGGTCCATGTGCCATTGCTCGCTGAGCGGCTCTGACTAATTCCGCTCGACTTCCGTAATCGAACGCCACAGTGACAGAGAGTCCGGTGTTCTGTTGGGTATCGGCAATTGCTTTCTTTATTGCGCGTTGAACAAATACTGGTGTACGGGCACCTTTTTCACTGAAGGGTCGACCAATCCATTTGGTGCGAGCATTGTTTTGGTTCATCTCTTCTGTTCGGGAGAAAAGTTTCTTGTGTAGGGACAGAATGTGGCGTACTTCAGTCCGTGGTCGCACCCAGTTCTCCGTAGAGAAGCCAAAAACGGTGAGCCAGCCGTATTTATGGGCGGCCGCGGATCGCGTAATTGCTGCTAAGGCTTCTTCTCCTGCGGTATGGCCCTCCGTGCGGGGAAGACCTCGCTTGCGTGCCCATCTGCCATTGCCGTCCATGATGCACGCGATGTGCAGGCGGGGTGAGGATGGGGCATTCATGACCCGATAACCCTACTGAGTAGGTGTGTTGGGGGTTGGCAGCCTGAATTTGTGCAGTGAGCGTGGGAGAATACGGCATGCCCGTGAACGTGAATCAGGAGAATTCAGGCCTGGTTCATGTGGTGTTGGTGGGGGGAACCCCCGCTGAATGGGCAGACATGACGGATGCCGATTGGATGTCTCGACTCACAGATCTCGCTCGTGGTGCCGATGCAGAGGGTGCTCAATGGGTGACTTTGTTGCCTCGAGTAGGGCCGGACCTGGCACCAGAGAGAAGAAAATCCTTCCTTCAGCAGCTTCAAGGTCTGCGGAATGTCTCAGTGATTCGTGCAGCACATGGTGAACGTTTTGTGTGGCGCAATCTCAGTGGCGTGTCTGTCATCATCGATCCGTCGCCAGATGGTCATGTTCGATTTGCACATGCAATCGAACATCTGAGACAAGACGGTGTATCTCCAGATGACATCAATGAAGATGTTCTGACAAGAGTGCTCCTAGACCCCGCTACAGATGAGCCAGATCTTGTGATCATTTTGGGGCCACCAGATGTGCTTCCTGAATCATTGGTGTGGGAACTTGCATACAGCGAGTTGGTGTTTCTTGATTTGGGCTGGAAAGACATGGAAGCATCCCATTTGGAGTTGGCTATTGATGACTTCAACAGAAGACATCGTCGATTTGGTGGGCTTGATTCGTGAGCACCTACCGAGACAACGCAGTTGTGTTGCGTTCGTACAAGTTTGGAGAAGCAGACAGAGTTGTTGTGTTGCTCACAGAACAACACGGCAAAGTTCGAGCAGTTGCTCGAGGTGTGCGTAAAACAAAATCATCAATTGGTGCTCGAGTGGAGCCAATGAGCCATGTGGATGTGTCTTTCAGAAAGGGAAAAGATCTTGACACCATTGATCAAGTGAAGTTGATTCATGCGCATTCCCACTTGAGAGAAGATTTTGACAAGCTTCGACAAGGACTTTCAATGGTGGAAGCAATCGACAAGGTGACGCCAGATCGAGAAGCAGTTCCTCATTTATATGAACTGTTAACACGCGCTTTACACGCACTGAACGACAATGGATCTCCATTGATGTTGTCTGCTTTTTTTCTTCGCTTGTTGTCTGTCGAGGGTCAGCATCCCCAACTAGATGTCTGTGTGGGTTGTGGGGAACAAGGGGAACTGGTTTCTTTTGATTTCCAGGAGGGGGGAGCTCACTGTTCATCGTGTCGAGTGGGAATGAGTGTGAGTAAAGCGGCCATTGATGTGATGCGCATGATTCTTGGTGGCCGTATGAATGAAGCACTGACATTAGAGGAGTCACCAGTTGTGCATGAAGTGAATCAGCTTTCCATGGAAGCTATGGAGGTGCATCTAGAGCGTCGACTCAGAAGCCTCGGAGTGTTCGACCGTCACTTGTAGGCTTGTCCCTCTATGCCAGCAAAAGACCTTGATCAGATCGTCAATCTGTGTAAACGAAGGGGATTCGTGTATCCCAGCGCAGAGATCTACGGCGGGTTCAGGTCGTCCTATGACTACGGCCCACTCGGGTCACTCATGTTGCGCAATGTGAAAGAGGCATGGATACGCACAATGGTGCAACAGCGTGACGATGTTGTTCTCATCGACGCGGCAATTTTGGGACCACCACAAGTTTTTGAAGCGTCCGGTCACCTCGCTAATTTTTCTGATCCCCTCGTTGACTGCACTGTCTGTAAACGTCGATTCCGCGAGGATCATTTGGAGACACGTGATTGCCCTCAGGGAATGAAAGGTTGTCAGTTCACGGAAGCACGTGCTTTTAACTTGATGTTCAAAACAACCGCTGGCCCTATTGAAGGTGCTGGTGCAGATGTATACATGCGCCCAGAAACTGCGCAAGGCATGTTTGTGAACTTTGCCAATGTTTTACAAACAAGCAGAAAGAAGCCTCCATTTGGAATCGCTCAAGTGGGCAAGAGTTTCAGAAATGAAATAACACCAGGAAACTTCATCTTCCGTACTCGTGAATTCGAGCAGATGGAGTTGGAGTTTTTTGTTCCTCCTGCAGAAGGTCCCAAGTGGTATGAGTACTGGTGCAATGCTCGTCTCAATTGGTACGTTGATCTGGGAATACCGAGAGAGATGTTGCGTATTCGCCCTCATGATGCGGACGAACTTTCTCACTACTCTGCTGGCACCAGTGATGTTGAGTACCTATTCCCATGGGGTTGGGGTGAACTTGAGGGAATAGCTCAAAGAACCGATTTTGATCTCACACAACATTCCAATGCATCAGGTCAAAAACTTGACTTCTTCGATCAGGCAACCAATGAGCGTTACATTCCGTACGTGGTAGAGCCGGCAGCCGGTGCAAACCGAACTATGGCCGCTTTCTTGTTGGCTGCCTACGACGAAGACGTTGTGAACGATGAATCTCGTACCGTGTTGCGATTGCATCCTCGACTAGCGCCCTACAAGGTTGCGGTGTTGCCTCTCTCAAAGAAAGACACACTGTCTCCTGTTGCCAGAGATATTTACGACAAGTTGTCTCAGCGGTACATGTGTGAATACGACGAGACCCAAGCGATTGGTCGTCGCTACCGGCGACAAGACGAGATCGGCACTCCATTGTGTGTCACGGTGGACTTCGACTCTTTAGAGGACCATGCAGTCACAATTAGGCATCGAGACTCCACAGAGCAGGTTCGAGTGCCTATTGCAGATCTGGAAGCCGAGATATCGCGCATTCTCGGGTTCTGATTCAGACGCCACTTGGTCTAACTTTGAGATTGTCTTACGACACCTTCTGAATGGGGAAAATCATGAGCCATGTCTCAGTTATTGCAAAAGTTCCAGCTGCACCAGGCAAGGGAAATGAACTCGCAAAGGCATTTGAAGATGCGTTGCATAATGTTTTGGCAGAGTCTGGTACTCGTTACTACATCATCAATGCAGACACCAAAGATCCAGACATCTTGTGGATCTACGAACTTTATGAGAACCAAGAAGGTTTGAACGCACACATGGGCGCAGACTGGTTCAAGGAGTTCGGTAAGAAACTGGGCGGGCTTGTAGGTGGCGCACCAGAACTTCATATTCTTCGCCCCATTGTTGGTAAGGGCTTCTAGTCCACATCGGTACGTACTGACACACAATGCCAAAGACGTACCTCGACAACATTCTCGCATGGCATCGTTCGCGTTCGGCGAACGACCCTCGTGAGCTCAGTCAGTTGATTGATGAGGCAATGGCGTGTGCTCCAACACGTGGTTTTGCCTCAGCGTTACGGAACACGCCCCATTTGGCGGTGATAGCCGAGATAAAAAGACGTTCTCCCTCTAAGGGAGATTTGAATGCGTCTCTTGATCCGGAGGCACTTGCCGCTAAGTACCAACTGGGTGGGGCGTCGTGTCTTTCGGTGCTCACAGACTCAGAGCACTTTGGTGGATCAGTCTCTGATCTTCAATTAGCAAGAAATGCATGTTCTCTGCCCGTCATAAGAAAAGATTTCACCGTAGACAGGAAAGACATCTGCGACGCTCGCATCATGGGCGCAGATTGTGTGCTGTTGATAGCCGCCGCTCTTACAGAGGCGGAGATGAGAGATTTTCTTACGTTGGCGCAATCCATTGATATTGACGCGTTAGTGGAAGTGCATGATGAAAAAGAACTAGAAACTGCAGTCAATGCAGGCGCATTTCTGATTGGTGTTAATCAACGCGATCTAGTGACTTTTCAGGTTGATCAGGAGCGAGCGGTGCGTCTGGCCGCACGTATTCCGTCTAGTTGCATCAAAGTTGCAGAATCTGGAGTCAGGGGAAGGGCAGATGCGGTGGCCTTACGTCAAGCGGGTTACCACGCTGTCCTTGTGGGTGAGCATTTAGTGACCTCACAAAACCCCAGTGCCGCAATTACTGAACTGTGCGTTGACTAAATACACAGTTCATGCGGCTCGGTAGCACTACCGTGTGAACATGTTCGTGAAAATTTGTGGCATCACGAATGAGGAAGATGCTCTTTTGGCTGTAGCTCTCGGTGCAGATGCCGTTGGGTTTATTTTTGCGCCGTCTCCGCGTCAGATCGTGGCGGAGAAAGTGAGAGACATCGTCAAACGTTTACCTGCTGAGATTTTGACCGTTGGGGTATTTAGGGATGAGCATCCCGAGCGTGTGCTTGAGGCCGTGCGTGAGAGTGGAGTTAAGGCAGTTCAGTTGCACGGTCACGAGAGCGCAGCAGATGTTGCGTATGTGTC
>JALRGJ010000109.1 GCA_023253435.1 Ilumatobacteraceae bacterium
CCTGAACATCTTCAAGTTGCAGTTGATTCTTCATTAGAAGAGTCGGTGGTAGACGCACTTGTTAATGCCGGTGAAATTCTCATTGGGCAACACACACCATTTAGCGCAGGAAATTTTGTGATTGGTTGTCCCGCATCACTTCCCACTTCTGGATTCGCTCATGTGTCTTCGGGAATCACTGCCAATGCCTTCATCAAGAGAACAGCAGTTGCTAAAGCCAGTGAGACTGCATTGAAAAGAATGTCTGACAGTGTTATCGCATTAAGCGACCATGAAGGATTCTCTGCTCACGGCAATGCAATTCGTCGCCGTTTTCGTTAACGGACTACACAAGAGTTATGAGCGGAGCTCTAACCGCCTAATACGCGCTTCCTACCTTCACGGTGTTCATCATCAGAGATCAAACCACGAGAATGAAGATCGTCAATCTCGCGCAACTTGTCTTCAATGCTTGGTCCTTCAAACAATTTTCCGGTTGCCATACGCGCAGTGATTTCAGCTTGAGCAGTGATGGGGTTGATCCCTTTGGCCTTCATTGCTCGCCAGTTCTTTACACCTGCATAGATCACAAAAAGAAATACGAGTGCAATGAAAACACTGATTGCCGTGAAATAGATGCTGAATGAATCCATGTCCACACCGTAGTACTAAGCGCTTGGAACTTGCGACTGAACGGAAAGTTCGCCATCAACAACATCAACGCGAATGATGCCGTCTTCTGAGACTCCACCTTCCAAAATAATGAGTGCTGCTTTATCGGCAATTTCTCTTTGTATCAATCGCTTCAGTGGGCGAGCACCAAAGGTGGGATCAAATCCTTTCGCACCCAACATCAATCGGGCAGCAGGAGTTACTTGCAAAGTGATGCGCCTGTTAGCCATGCGCTCCACCAGATGCTCCAACTGAATCTCCACAATTTGAGCCAAGTCTTCCTCGGTGAGTGATCGGAACCGCACTATCTCATCAATGCGGTTTACAAACTCAGGGCGGAAATATTCAATGGGGTCACCTGGCAAGTTACTTGTCATGATCAACACCACATTGGTGAAGTCCACTGTTCTGCCTTGACCGTCTGTTAATCGACCATCATCTAAAACCTGAAGCAGAACGTTGAACACATCTGGATGAGCTTTTTCCACTTCATCAAGTAGCACCACGCTGTAAGGCCTGCGTCGCACTGCTTCAGTTAATTGTCCACCTTCTTCATAACCTACATAGCCCGGAGGCGCTCCGATCAATCTGCTGACGGAGTACTTCTCCATATATTCGGCCATGTCAATACGGACCATGGCCTTTTCATCGTCGAATAAAAATTCAGCAAGCGCTCTGGCAAGTTCTGTTTTACCAACACCAGTTGGCCCCAAGAACATGAAAGATCCGATGGGTCTGTTGGGATCAGACAGACCAGCTCTACTTCGTCTAATTGCGTTTGATACTGCTGTTACCGCTTCATCTTGCCCAATCACCCGCTTGTGTAAGAGTCCTTCAAGCAGCACCAGTTTTTGCATTTCACCCTCTAGCAATTTGCTCACAGGCACGCCAGTCCACTTAGACACCACCTCGGCGATGTCTTCTGCGTCTACTTCTTCTTTCAGCATGCGCTGAGAGGACTGCAAGGTGTTCAAGTGTTGTGTTGCTTCTTCTATTCGGCGCTCAAGTTCTGGAATACGGCCGTACTGAATTTCTGCCGCTTTGGTGAGGTCTGTTTCACGCTCCACTGAGGAGCGCAATGTTTCAAGTTCTTCTTTCAATGTTCTGATTGCAGAAATTGCTTCACGTTCAGCTTCCCAGTGATGTTTCATTACATCTACTTCAGATTGCATATGAGAAAGCTCTTCATCAAGCGATGCAAGTCGCTCGCGTGACGCAGAATCAGATTCCTTCTCGAGCGCTACTTTTTCAATTTCTAGTTGCAGAATGCGGCGTTGAACAACATCTATTTCTGTTGGCAATGAGTCAATCTCAATGCGTAACTTGCTCGCAGCTTCGTCTACTAAGTCAATTGCTTTATCTGGCAAAAATCGGTTTGTGAGATACCTGTGAGATAGCACGGCTGCACTAACAAGAGCTGAGTCTTGAATTCGGACACCATGGTGTACCTCATAGCGCTCTTTGAGTCCACGCAGAATTGCAATTGTGTCTGGAACACTAGGTTCACCTACATACACCTGCTGGAATCGACGCTCTAACGCTGGATCTTTTTCTACGTACTTACGGAATTCATCGAGAGTTGTTGCGCCTACCATCCGCAACTCGCCTCTTGCCAACATGGGCTTAATCATGTTGCCAGCGTCCATTGCACCTTCAGAACCACCACCTGCTCCAACAAGTGTGTGCATTTCATCCACAAAGGTGATGATCTCTCCCTGAGCATCGGTGATCTCTTTGAGCACCGCTTTTAAGCGTTCTTCAAACTCACCTCGATACTTTGCTCCTGCCAACATTGACGCAAGATCTAGTGACACGAGCCGTTTGTCTTTCAAGCCCTCAGGAACATCACCATCGGCAATGCGCCGAGCCAAACCTTCAACAATTGCGGTTTTCCCAACGCCTGGTTCTCCAATGAGAACCGGATTGTTCTTGGTTCTGCGAGATAACACCTGAATGACTCGACGAATCTCTTCATCTCTACCAATCACTGGGTCAATTTTTCCGGCGCGTGCGCGTGCGGTGAGATCTTGTCCATATTTCTCAAGTGCTGCAAATTGAGACTCTGGGTCTGGGCTTGTCACTCTGTGAGAACCACGCACTTCACGCATGGCGGCCAACATTTCTTCTGAGCCAATACCAACCCGTGAGTTCATGGCCAATAGAACATGCTCTACCGACACATAATCATCTTTGATGTCTTTGCGAATGGAGTCAGCGTTTTCTAAAACGTTTGCTAACTCTCTATTCATCCGAGGTTCTGCACCACCCTGAGTGCGAGGCAAACGTTCTATGACTTCTTGAGCACGGGAGCGCAGCATTCCTGCAGCAACACCCAGTTTTTCTAATAGCGGTAGCACCACAGTGTCTTCTTGCAACAACAGTGCTGCCATCACATGGTCTGGTGTTACTTCTGGATTACCAAGTGAGCGTGCGGAATCTCCTGCAGCGCCAACTGCTTCTTGAGTTCTTGTTGTCCATTTCTTTGGGTCAATTGCCATAGGAATCCTCCTCTCCGAGGTTGTTATCTACGTGGATCAAAAATGCTGGGTAAATCCCCAAAACGTGCAATTGCCTGACGAAGTGGGATGAGTTCAGAACTGGTACGTCGGGCTTCAAATGCATTGATGGCATGCATCAAATTCTCACGGAGCTCCTGTACTTGAGAGCGAAGTCGAACAACTTCCTCTTCTAGTGACATCACATGACGAATGCCTTCAAGATTCATTCCTGTTGATGCAAGTTCAGCAATGCGCTTTAAACGAGCAATGTCTTCGTCGCTATAACGACGATTACCACCAGTGGTGCGAGCAGGAGTTAACAACCCTCGGCGCTCATAAATTCGGAGAGTTTGTGGATGCATGCCGGCGAGTTCAGCAGCAACTGAAATCACATAAATGGGATGACTGTGTTGATTCATCACTTACTCTCCTTCTTGCGTGGTGAGGAAAGAACTTCGTGTAACGCTTCAACAGCTGCGCGTTCCTGCTTGTTGAGATCTGTGGGAACTGCGACCGCAATGGTCACGATCAAATCACCGGTGCTTTTTGGAGTAGCGATTCCTTTACCTTTCACACGATGTCGTGAGCCAGATTGAGTGCCGGGTTTGAGTTTGAGACTCACCTCACCCTTGTCCAAGGTGGGAACAGAAATAGTTGTTCCCAACACTGCCTCGGTAAAAGACACGGGAACTTGTACCAACAAGTTCATGCCTTCCCGTGAGAACACTGCGTGGGGCAAAACATGGCACTCCACAAAAAGATCCCCAGCTGGGCCTCCATTGCGGCCTGGAGTGCCTCTGCCCTTTAAACGAATTCGTTGACCGTCATTAACACCAGCGGGAATACGAACATTCACTTCACGGGGTCGACGTTCGATGCCTCGACCCTTACATGTTCCACATGGATACTCGATGATCTTTCCGTTTCCTGAACATGCTCTGCACGGTGACGCCATTGCAAAGAAGCCTTGATTGTCGGTGACAGATCCGCGTCCACCACATATTCCACACACCTGGGGAGTGGTGCCGGGTCGTGCTCCTGTGCCAGTGCATGACGAGCATGTTGCATCTGTTGTGAGGTGCAACGAAGTGGTGATGCCATGAGCAGCGTCTTCGAAATCAAGAGTCAGAGTTGTTGCAATGTCTTGACCACGCTGAGGGCCCGCACTTCCACCACGACGTGCTCTGCCAGCACCGCCAAACATTTGGCCAAGGATGTCTCCAAGACCATCACCGTTCATGTCGAAGTTAAAGCCTTGAGCTCCAGCGCCCATGGGACCCATGCGCCGAACTTCATCGTATTCAGCGCGCTTTTTTTCATCACCGACTACGTCGTATGCAGCGGAAATTTCTTTGAACTTCTCTTCAGCTTCTTTGTTACCCGGATTCGCATCTGGGTGATACTGACGCGCCAGCCGGCGATACGCCTTGGTGATGTCTTTATCAGAACTATCTTTAGACACACCAAGAACGGCGTAGTAATCCTTCTCGAACCACTCGCGTTGCGCAGTCAAGGCTTAGCCCTTCACCTTCACCATGGCCGCACGT
>JALRGJ010000110.1 GCA_023253435.1 Ilumatobacteraceae bacterium
TCGCCTCTAGTACTTTCTGGAATGCGACTCGCGTGGCTGGTGATTCAGTGGAGTCAAATGAGGGGAGGGCAGCCATAATTGAACCAGAGTCAGGGATGGCGTGAGCACTTTCCACCTTCTTGCGAACATCTATTGGAGACTTCTTTTCCCAATCACTGCGTAATTGTGAACCGCGCGCTGACATGTGTTTTCTGTATGCATCCACGAGTTCTGCAGGCGACCAGAACGGTTCATCAGGAATTCCCATGACTGCCTTTGTTGAAGAAACAAGATCTGCAGTAAATGGATTTCCGTGGGCTTCATGCTTGTCTGTGAGTTCAGGAGAGGGGAAACCAATATGTGTTCGGAGCACAATAAGTGTTGGCGAGCCGCTGTGGGCTTGGGCTGTTTGCAACACATTTTCAAGCGCATCACAATCCTCAGCAATCTCGCCTGCATCAATAACGTTCCATCCATATGAGCGAAAACGGGCAGGAACATCATCTGAACAAGTGAGATCAGTGGAGCCGTCAATCGTAATTTTATTGTCGTCAAAGACGCACACCAGATGATCAAGTTTTAGATGACCTGCAAGTGATGCTGCCTCATGACTGATGCCTTCCATCAAGCAGCCATCGCCCACAACTACAAATGTGTGATGATTAACAGTGTCTGCACCAAAAGTGGCACGCAAATGAGATTCTGCGATGGCCATACCAACAGCGTTGGCGAATCCCTGACCCAAGGGCCCTGTGGTGACTTCCACACCAGCGGTGTGTCCTACTTCAGGGTGACCAGGTGTTGCTGACTCCCATTGTCTGAAACTCTTCAGGTCATCAAGAGTGAGGCCCCACCCTCCGAGGTACAACATGGAGTACTGCAAGATTGATGCATGACCGTTTGACAAAATGAAACGGTCTCGATTCAGCCACTGCGGTTGAGAAGGATCATGCTTGAGGACTCTGCTGTACAAGACATGTGCGAGAGGAGCCAGTGACATTGCTGTTCCTTGGTGGCCACTCTTTGCTTTCAGAGGAGCGTCCATCGCCAATCCTCGAATTAATGCGATCGCTGATTTGTCTTGCTCTGGGGTTAGTTTGCTGGCCACGGATAGATGGTAATCAACAGATGGTCTCAACAACGCGAAGATCCTCGTTCAAGATGTTTATGTTCGCACGAAATCCCGGACGCAGCCTGCCAACATGATGCCAACCCATAGCTTCTGCTGGGGTGGACGTGACGGCGCGAAGCGCATCAGCGAGATCTATGTGTGCCTCCACAACGCAGTTCCTCACACCATCTGCCACAGAGATAGAAGACCCTGCAATGGTGCCATTCGATAAACGGGCAACCCCGTCAACCAATGTGACTCCCTGACCCATTACTTCTGGATGGGCCCAACCAATCGAGTCCGACACCAGAATCATTTTCGAACTACTTTTTAAACGAAATGCAAGAGAGAGGGCATCTTTCGAAACATGAAGAAGATCGGGAATGACACATGTGAATACCTGCGGATGAAGAAGGCTCCACAATGCAATTCCACCATCTCGATGATGCACTCCTGACATTCCGTTAAACAGATGGGTGACGAGATGGGCTCCGGCGTCCACCGCTCTCATGAATTCCCCTTGGATGGCAGTGGTGTGCCCGAGTGAGACTCGACAACCAGCTTCTAATAAGCAAGCAACTGCCAACACAGTCTCCTCGTGCTCAGGTGCAATCGTCATGAGCCGAATTGAGGAGGGGAGCCTTTTGATCCAGTCAATATCTGGGGGTGTCATCCATTTCGGATTATGTGCTCCATTGGCGCCACCCAAGAATGGTCCCTCTAGATGTATTCCTTCACATCCGTGGTCTATTGAAGCGAGGGATTCCGTAACGATCGCAATGTGATGATCCAACTCGTCAAGTGGTGCAGTGATCAATGTTGCCAACCACGATGTGGTTCCTTGAGACCGAAGAGCCATGTTCAAGTCATGCATCTCATGGTCTTTGATATAACACACATGAAATTGGCGGAAGCCGTTCACTTGGAGGTCTATAAAACCTGGGGTAACTAAATAATTATTGGATTCACCCGCGAATTGTCTGACGTCTACAATTTTTTCTTCATCAAAAACAATCTCAGAGGGCCCGTGCAAGTTTTCGCCGTCAAAGAATCTCTGACATGTGAGAGTTCTAATCACACGAAGAAATTACCTTTTGCAACTACGACGCATTAACTCTTGCATTCTGAACTAAACGAATATCAGAAAACCTCAGTTTTGCAAGTTTGAAAATGGACAGGGTGCGAATGACCCACCAGCCCGGATCGATCTGATACCACTTGTGCTTTAACCGAGGCGATGAAGGAGCGGCATGGTGGTTGTTGTGCAATCCTTCGCCCATTGTGCAAAAGGCAAGCCATTGCAAATTGGTTGCCTGGTTCGGGTATGGCCGTCGACCGAAATGATGGCCCAGTGCATTGACAGCTGCGGAACCAGCCAAATACATGTTGGCGTGGAAAAAAGCTGCAAGAAAACCAGTCACAGGCCCAAGGAGAAACATTGCAATCGCAATTCCCAGAATCAAGCCAGTTTTATTGTGTCCGAAGAAAGCGCGATCCCACTTGTCGTCGGGGAGGTCCTTTGCATAGCGAGAAATCACATCTGGATCTGCAGCAGTATTGCGATACAGCATCACATTTTTCATTTGAACTTTTTTCCAACCCAAAAGAACCGGCGAATGGGGATCGCCTTCCATATCTGTAAAAGCGTGATGCTTGCGGTGCACTGCAACCCACTCTTTTGGCTTAATACCAGTGGTTAACCACAACACTGCTCTAAAGATCCACGCAACGAAAGGGTGGACCGTGAGTGCTCTGTGGCTTAACGCTCTGTGGAGATACACAGTTGTGCATGTATTAGCGGCGGTTGTGATGATGAAACCACACATCAAAGCCTTGATCAGGACTGTTACTACTGAAGCCATAAGGAAACCATAGTCCACTACCTACTAGTAGGTAGGCAAAATCGGGAGTATCTTGGCGAGGTGTCCGAATCCCCATCGTCAGACGGCAAAAGCACGCGTGAGTTGATTCTTGACGAAGCCTTGACCTGCTTTGCTGAGCGGGGATACGAGGGCACATCTCTCAATGACATCGCGGCCGGAGTAGGCATTAAGCGTCCCAGTCTGCTCCACCATTTCCCGAGCAAAGAAGCTCTCTATGGCGATGTCTTCGAGAAATTGCTTTCCGATTGGATGGAAAGGTTGGCTGACGCCATCAATTCTCACACCACCGGTTGGGAGAAGTTTGAACTCGTACTTCGTGCCGGATTCGACCTATTCGCTGACACTCCCGACTACGTCAGAATCATGAGGCGAGAAGCACTCGATGGAGGCATCCATCTGGGTATTGATTTGTCTGGTGTTCTGAAACCCCTTTTTGAAAGTGCCGCGCAATACCTCCAAGAACAAATGGATGCTGGGAGATTCCGACAGCACGATCCTCACCATCTCCTGATTACCGGCTACGGCGCCATCCTGACTTACTTCTCCGACGCACCGTTTATTGACGGACTTCTTGAGGAACAGTCTCTTCTTCACAAAAATATCAATAGTCACTGCGAGAATGTCACTGCCTTCTTTCGTTCGGCTCTTCTGACTGAATGACGTAGGGCGTTTCTGGTCTAACTTTCATCCATGGCAACCTTCGAAATTGGTCAGAGAAAAATTGGATACTCACTCGAGGGAGACGGACCAGCTGTTTTAGCCTTTCATGGCACAACGCAATCGGCCAACGCATGGGATCAAGTTCGCGCGTCTTGCTCTGAAAACAGAACATGGGTGGTTTTTGAATTTCCTGGATCTGGAGAATCTTCCCTTGAGGATGGCCCACTTAACCTCGATCAAATCGTCAGTGATGCTGTAGCACTCATGAGCCACCTTGGTCATGAGAAGTTCCATGTCATTGGCTATTCACTGGGAGCCGTTGCTGCGCTACAAACAGCAAGCACTTACTCAGACAAAGTTCTGACAGTGACTTCACTTTGCGGCTGGTCGCGAAGTGATGCACGTATGCGTGCCACGTTCGACTTATGGCGTCGCCTAATTGCAATCAGCCCAGATCTATTTATGCGATACGCACTTGTGGACGGCTACACGGCCGGCGCCCTAGAGATGGTGGAGCCAATGATGGATGCCGCAATCGCAATGGCTTCTTCTGCTGTTCAGCCCGGTTCCGATGCCCATCTTGAGTTAGATATCCGGGTAGATATTGAGGAGTCATTAGATGGAATCATGGCCCCGACATTGGTGATTGGTGGGATTGAAGATCGTTGGGTGGATATCAGTAAATCTCGCCATATTGCTTCACGAATACCACAAGCCAAATTGGTCGAGCTACCGGCTGGACACCTTGTCATCGGGGAATTGGCGGCTGAAATAGCACAGTTGGTGGTTGCTCACACGAAGTAGCCACTCACACAGCCCTCGTCAGCATGAGCCACTGACTACCGTGTAGGCGTGTCTAGTTCGTCATCCCACACCCTCTCAGAATCTGCTTCCAAGGAATTGCTGTTCACGTACAACGTTCCTTTTGCCCCAGAACGCAAGGTTGTTACGGCCGATGCTGCCGTCTCTGCAGCAACGGAACTTGGGTATCCGGTTGTTGTGAAATTAGGCGGCGACAATATTGCGCACAAAACAGAACGAGGACTTGTCC
>JALRGJ010000011.1 GCA_023253435.1 Ilumatobacteraceae bacterium
CATCGGTGGCGGCGGTAATGGCGGGGGCATCCGAGGTGTTGATGGTGTTGATGGTCTTGGCGGTGGCGGTGGTGGTGCTGGCTACGACACAACTGTGGGTGTGCGAATGGAAGCAGGCTCCGGTGGCGATGGTGTGATTGTCCTGCGATACGTAGATCGCATTGCTTCTGTCAATGCAGGAAACAATCAGACTGTTGCACCAAGTACGCAGTTGCCTACGAATCCAAAAATTATTGTGCGAGATGCTGCAGGAAACACTCTTGACGGTATCCCTGTGATATTTGAAGTCACTGCTGGTGGAGGCACTATTGGTACCTCCACTGTCACCACCTCAGGTGGTGGTTTTGCGGCAACCACATGGACAATTGGTGCTAGTGGCACACAAACAATGACTGCAACATTGGGACTTGCGGGCTCCAATACCGTGACGTTTACCGCCAATGTGTCGGCCGTCAAATGTGATGTTGGTTTTGATGAATTGAACTTCGATTTTGCATCAAAGACCGTTATTTCAGCGGTCAACTCATCAAAACCTGGTTTTAATGAAACAGACAAAGTCTTGTTCCAATCTATTGCAACTAAAGATTGTGATGGAACGCCAACTGTCATTGATGCACTAGTAACAACATCAGATCTTGTTGGTGCAACCATCACTGCGTATGAAGCAAATGCAAAAGCAGGTGGTGCCAATAGCTACTTCCAAGCCGATGCTGACATAACAGCGGCTAATGGGTACGCAGAGTTCACATTCCAGTTTTATGAAAATGGAACATACGGTTCAACAAATCGTCGAGTCTTCTTGCAGAACGTGAAGATCACCGCGATTGATATTGACTATTACCAGTACAACTATGTCACGGGTATCGACTCATTCACCGTTGCAAGTAATACTCGACTCACAACAACGCGCACACCATCTTCTACATTCCCTACCGATGCCAAATTCCAAGGGTCGTCATCTATTGGAGACAACGACCCACGCGACCAAGTAGTCATGGGTTTTGGTGAAGTCCTTGATTTTTCTATTCGATTTGGTCGGTCAGCAGCAAGCTCACCTAATTACTACGGAGTGGCATTTAAGGAACTGGGCTGGGGCACTTCAACTGTTGTGTCTACCGGTGAACAGTTCGATCTCACATACGACATAAACGGTGGAACTGGTGGCTCTGCTCCAGGTACTCAAACCGCCAGTGTGGGAAGCAATGTCACAACGGCATCAAATAGTGGCTCAATGACGCGCACGGGTTACACCTTTGCTGGTTGGAATACTGCCGCTAACGGCAGTGGCACCACGTATCTTTCTGGCTCTTCGTTCACCATGCCCCAGGGCGGAGACACCTTGTATGCGCAGTGGACGCCCACTAACTATTCCCTTATCTACAACGCCAACGGTGGCGCCAATGCACCCTCCACCCAGACAGTTGCATATAACGCAACCGCAACTGTGGCTGGTGCCGGGTCTATGACGCGCACGGGTTACACCTTTGCCGGGTGGAATACCGTTGCCGACGGTTCTGGAACAGCACGCGCGGCAGCCAATACATTCACAATGCCAGCATCAAATGTGACGTTGTATGCGCAATGGACAATTAATCAGTACACGGTAACTTACGACGCCAATGGTGGGGCAACTCCGCCGTCGGCCACCACTGCTAATGCAGGAAGCACGGTGACGGTGTCAGGTGTGAGTTCCATGACACGCACTGGTTACACATTCACCGGTTGGAACACTGTTGCGGGTGGTACTGGCACATCTCGAACTGCTGCATCAACATTTACGTTGAACGCAGACGTCACTTTGTATGCGCAGTGGTCGGTGAACACGTACACAGTCACATACAACGCCAATGGCGGAACTAATGCTCCAGCATCGTCAACGAAAACGTATAACTCAACAGTGACAGTTTCTGGTGCTGGGTCTATGACACGCACTGGTTACACATTCACCGGTTGGAACACAATGAGTAACGGATCAGGCACTGCTCGTGCTGCCGCAGCTACTTTTTCAATGCCAGATTCAAATGTGACCTTGTATGCACAGTGGACGCCAAATCAACATGATGTTCTTTATGTTGCCAATGACACAAGCCTTGGTGCTACAGCTGCCAACATTCCCGCCGGACAGTTAAATAATAATTTTGGGTCAACTGTTTCATTGTCTGGCGCGTCACCAACGTTGGCGGGTTACACATTTAATGGTTGGAACACTGCAGCAAACGGAAGTGGAACTGCGTATCTCGCCGGCGCATCACTTGTGCAGCCAGATGCCGATGTCACGCTGTATGCCCAATGGGTGCCAGACATTTATGACCTCATCTACAACGCTAATGGTGGTACTGGTGCACCATCACCTGGTCAATACGGAACAAATAGCCAAGCCACAGTGTCTTTGACTGAGCCAACTCGTACGGGGTACGACTTCTCTGGTTGGCACACAACAGCAAGTGGAACTGGCGGAACTGATTACAACGCAGGTGACACATTCACGATGCCAGCAAATGACATCACGCTGTATGCAAAGTGGACAGTGAAGTCATTCAGTGTGATCTACAACGGCAATGGTGGCGGTGGTTCAATTCCGTCCAGTGAATCAAAGCAATATGCATCCACGGTGACTGTGGCGGCGGGAACTCCTACACGCAACGGATACACATTCACCGGATGGAATACCGCAGCAAACGGATCTGGAACTGCTTACACGGGTGGCAACACCTTCTCCATGCCCGTGGCAAACGTGACTCTGTATGCGCAGTGGGCGCCAAATCAATACACAGTTACCTATGACGCAAATAGTGGAACGCAACCACCCAACAGCCAAACCGCAGCGACAGACAGTTCCGTCACAGTTGCTGGTGCTGGGTCTATGACTCGCACTGGGTACTCCTTCACCGGTTGGAACACAGTGGCTGATGGTTCAGGAACCTCTCGTTCAGCAGCAAGTACTTTCACCATGCCCGCAGCAAATGTGACTCTGTACGCGCAATGGTCTGCCACTGTTCAAATAATCTCGTACAACGCAAATGGGGGTAACGGAGCGCCTGGCTCTGCAACATCACCCACCGATGCAACCGCAACAGTGTCTGGAACCTCACCAACGCGCAGTGGCTACACCTTTACTGGTTGGAACACTGCCGCAAATGGAAGTGGCACTGATTATGTTGGCGGCAATACATTCACAATGCCATCAACAAATGTGACGTTGTATGCAAAGTGGACCCCATTGAGCTACATCGTTTCGTATAACGCCAACGGTGGGTCTGGTGCTCCTTCCCAACACAGCGAATTCACAGATGCAACTGTGACTGTGAGTTCTACCGCGCCCACTCGGACGGGGTATTCGTTGGTGGCCTGGAATACTGCCGTAAATGGTTCTGGCACTGTGCGCGCTGTTGGCGGATCATTCACCATGCCAGCTGCAAATGTGATCTTGTATGCACAGTGGATTGCCAATGCAAACCAAGTGATGTACAACGCCACTGGTGGCACTGGTGCCCCAGGCAATGCAAGTGCCATCACCGATTCCACTGTCACAGTGTCCAGTACCGTCCCAACGCGTAATGGCTACGTGTTTGCAGGGTGGAACACTGCGGCCGATGGCTCGGGCACTAGTTACTCAGCAACCGATACTTTCACGATGCCCGGAACAAGTGTGACGTTGTATGCGCAGTGGACAACGCGAAACTACACAATTACGTATAACGCTAACCAAGGTTCATCGGCACCATCTTCACAAATTGAGGCGTATCTCTCCTTAGCAACTTTGTCATCAACATTGCCGGTGTACACGGGGTACATCTTCATGGGTTGGACAACTGATCAGCCAGGTGCAACCAATGCGTACCTAAATGGTGCTCAATTCCTCATGCCTAGCAATGACGTCACTTTGTATGCACAATGGCAAGCAGACATCAATGACGTTTACTTCTTTGCTAACGGAGGAACAGGTGGTACTTCAACAGGTATTGCATCAACGGGTTCCACCGTGACCCTTGGAACCATGGTGACAAGCCGTCCAACCAGAACGGGTTACACGTTTGCTGGTTGGAATACCGCCGCTGCTGGAACTGGCACGAACTACACGTGGAACAGTGGCTCATCTACGTACTCAGCAGCTTCATTCACGATGCCAGGAACCGACGTATTCCTGTATGCGCAGTGGACACCCATTAACTACACAGTCACCTATAACGCAAACAACGGTACGGGCACGTTGCCTGCTGTTGTCACCGCCAACTATCAAGACTCCGTCTTTGTGAGTTATGCACCTGGTCTCACACGAAATGGATTCACTTTTGTTGGTTGGAATACGGATGACAATCGAGGTGGAACCGACTACGCACCTTCGCAGAACCTGTTAATGCCGGCAGCAAATGTGACCCTGTACGCAATTTGGCAGGCCAATGTCAATGCCATTGTGTACAACCCAGCAGGTGGAAATAACGCACCGGCTTCACAATTTGCCGCCACTAGTCAATCTCAAACGTTGTCGTCACAGATACCAGAGCGCATAGGGCATTCATTTGTTCGTTGGGTGGATTCTTCAGGCACTCCTCGTGATCCGGGCGATTCATTGGTGATGCCCGCCAGCAGCACCATGTTGTTTGCGGTGTGGTCGCTGAACTCCTACACCCTTACCTATAACGCCAACGGTGGATCAGGTGCTCCCGCAGCGTCCACACTTGAATATGGTGCAACGGTGACAGTGTCATCAACACTGCCGACTCGTGTTGGCTTCACATTTGCCGGATGGAACATCAGTTCATCAGGTTCCGGAACTGCATATGCAAGTGCATCTAGTTTCTCCATGCCAGCAGAAAACATGACTCTATTTGCTCAATGGAATGCAGTGCCTACTGTTCAAACACCAGCATCACCATCTACTGCAGAAAAAATTTCATCTCCTGCTGTAACGGCGCCAGCTACTGCCAAAAAAGCTCCAGAACTAGTACGTACTGGTATCTCCACAATGAGTTCAGTATGGCAAGCGCTTGTGTTGGTGTTGGCGGGTGCCACATTGATGTTTGTGTCTCGCCGACGTCGACACTCGCTTTAGCCTCTGCGTGAGACTGCTAATTAGCAGCGGTCGTCAAACCACTTCAACACTTCAGTGAGTGTCGCTTGATGTGATGATCCATCTTTTGCAGATGCAGATACTGCGGCGTCCATCAAGAACTGTTGCATAGATGCTGCACTCTCTTGTAATGATGCAGGGAATTCACCCATCACTGAATCGAGTGCCATTGCGGCACCACCAGCAGTATCAGAAGTGATCGACTGTAAATTCAATGCTTTTAATGGTGCGGCATTTAAGCAGTACGGATCAGAAGACATATCACTATCGGTCTCAGACATAGATGAATCAGTCTCATTTGTTGCCATTGAATCTGATGGAGACTCCGCTGCAGCAACTGTTGTATCAGTAGAAGATCCAGAGGAACAGGAAGACAAAGCGAGGGAAATTCCCACTACAGCGGTGGCAACCAAGGCGAGAACGGACTTGCGTGATTTCATGAGTGCAATCTATTACTCAAGTGCCTATGTCTCACGGATAGGGTTGCAGATATGGGCCTCCTTTCTAAAAGAACATCTACAGCCGTATTGGCGCTCTCACTAGTGCTATCTGCGTGTGGCACTGGTACTGAATCTTCGTCATCTGAAAGAACTCGAAACAATGCCTTAGGGGCAAGTTCATGTGTATCAGCAACGGGCTCTGGGCAACAATCAACCTCAACTGCTCAGGCAAATGTAGACAAATTGGCCAAGACTCTTGCATCAAAGAAAAAGGCATTTAATAAAGCTCAGAAGGCATTTGCCAAAGAACGCAAGCGTAAGCCAGCCCCTCGTAAACCATTGTTGAAGACTCTCTATAAGAAGACAAAAACAACAGGAAACGCATGGAGAAGAGCTGAGCTCAATCATTCATTGGCACTTCGAGGATTAGCTTCAAAGTTGGCCAGCCAGAATTGCACTCCTGCACAAGTGGTGCAGACTGTTTCAAATGAAATTGCCCAAGCTGGTCCGGCCCCAACCGTTGTTCCAGAACTTTCATCTGGATCAGTTGCCAAAGACGGTCTGGAATCGAGCACTCCAAGCGAAGTAACGACAACAACGATTGCCTCTACATCCACCGTTGCCGCTCCATCACCCACTTCAACTGCGGTTGCGCCTACCTCTACTGCTGTTGCGCCCACCACGTCAACATCAACCACCACTTCAATTGCGCCAACCACCACAACGGAGGCACCAAAGTCCACTACATCAACAACCCTGGCTCCGCTGCAGACCTTCTCTGAAGGATGGCTTTATGACTATGGAATGTTTGCTCAAGTAGCAGTAAGTGCCGATGGTGGAACAACAGCACTGCTAGATCTTTCTGAACTGATTGTAAAAACGAGAGCTCCTTATGCAACGTATCGACATGGGGTGGATTATGGATTAGCAATCGCTGTTAGTGCTGATGGTCAGCGCATAGGTGTTTCAACAAGTTCCGGAAAACTCATCCTTTCCGATGACAAAGGCGCAACGATGTACCCAGCTCTTGCAATGCCCAACGGTGCACCGGCAATATCGTTTGCAATTACTAACAACACAGATTGCTTTGGAATGTACGCCGCAACAATTGATGGGCTCTTTTCAGGATTGTTCTGCCCATCTAAGGGAGCTTTGGTAGGTAAATGGCGAAACATTTCCACCACCCTTTACTTTGAGGTGAAATCAAGCGCTGATGGTCAATACGCGATTGCACTTCCGCTTGCAACTGATCAAGCGATAGTGACAAAGAATTATGGAAGCACATGGACAAAAGTTGGAGGCACCGCTTACTTTGCATCTTCTTGGATGAGCACAACCGGTCAGAACATTCTGGTTTCAGAGGATGGTCGTATGACGGTGTCTCGAGATTACGGGACTACCTGGAATGTGTTGCTCAATGATGCAACCTATACGCCGGGTTACTACTACGGAATTGCTGCAAGCGATGATCTCAGTGTGATTTACGCAGCTGAACGAGACCAAACCGTTCTCAGAAGGTCCACTGATGGTGGCGTTACTTGGTTGAACTGGAAGGTAGACGACTCGTATTTCGATCAATTGGACTATATGAACATTGTCATTGCATCTTCAGCCAATGCCGACTTTGCAGTGCTCATTGCTACCTATGAGTTCATTCCTGCGTATGCGTTTTACAATCTCGCCAATGCGTAACAGATAACTCAACTAGTTACTGAGTAAAAACAAGAGAAAATTCCAGTAAACCATCTGGTTCTACGGTGATACCAGGCACACCGGGCGCTGGAATACTCCATTCATCAAACACAATCTTTATATTGCCTACCACGGTAAAGGTGCTTCCTTGAACTTGGGCATCAATAGGGAAGGTAATGGTCTTTGTGACGCCTCGAAGTGTCAATTCTCCTGTTGCAGAAGCAGAAATGACATCACCAGATAGTGCATTGCTGGGAAGCGGTATTGATTTTGACAAGCTGAAAGTTGCCGTAGGGAAGTTACCGACGTCCATGATTCTTCCGTTGAACTGATTGTCGCGCTTACCGGCATCGCTTGTAATTGTGCCCATTTGAACGGTAAACGACCCTTGAGTTACTTCGTTATTTGAAATAACAAGAGTGGCTTCTACATCTTTTGTCCTACCTACACCTTCCGTAACTTGACCAAATAAAACTTCTTTTACTCGGTAGCCAACGACTGAATCTGTATTCGGCACAACCTTCCAATCTCCGTTGACATTTGAGATAGATGCTTCAGAAGTTTTGGATTCTTCTGTTGAGTCTGATGGGGAAATATTGAGAGCTTCTGGAGCATCATCTTTGATGAGATTGATGTATGTCCATGGTCCAGCTGTAAGCGCTAGTCCGATGACAATCAGACCCACAATAATGATGCGCACTTTTCTGTTCATCACCTCATCGTATGGGGAGTTATCTGCAGAACTTGTTCAGCGCTGGTCACATCCGATTGGATGCCTATCTATGAAAGGGACGGACTTCAATCTTCCTGTTACATGCGTGAGAACCCTGCGCAGCTAGTTGATGTGCTGTTTCAAGATCTGGAGCCTCAATAATCCACATGCCCGCAGCGAATTCTTTGGTGTTATGCAGAGGCCCTGACGTAATTTTGGGAACACCATCTCGGTTATCTATCACTACAGAAGCACTTGGATGGCTCATTCCATTGGCATATACCCAGTGGCCATTCTCACGAAGTTTTTCATTGAAGGAATCTATGTGAGACATCTCATCTGGGGTTGCCAGTTCAGAGTTATCGCTGATGACGAGAAGAAGAAAATTCAAGGTATCTCCAAAGTTTCTATACCTCTGCAAAATACCTCTATTAATTGCTTGAGACTGTTGTCTAAGGCGTATGGCTCCGGGTGGCCATTGTCTTTCTCTAAAACACAGAACCCATGAAGTGCACTTCGCAGTGTGCGTGCACAGTGGGCTCGTTGTGCATCTGAAAGCTTGTAGCCGTCTAATGCACGGGTTAGTGCGTGAACCACCTGAGCTAACGACAGTTCAATATCTGGGTCACCTATAGAGGGCACGCGGTCTGTTGCTGAATATAGGCCGGGGTGCTCTTGCACAAAGGTTCTCCATGCATGTGCAACTGCGACAACTGCCTCCTCGCGTGTGAATTCCTGCAGTGCAGTTGTGAGAGATTCTGCCAATAAGTGCCGAGCACGTAGAGACAACTGAGTCCATAAATCTTCAATTCCGGACACATGTTTATACAGAGCTGGTTGTTTAACGCCAGCGTCTAAAGCAATTCTGCTGAGCGTCACATTGTCTAGAGATTCCGTATCAGCAATGACAGCAGCCATATCGATGACCGTTTCTCTATTGAGTCGAGTGCGATGTGGAATCATGATACGTGATGAAAAAATCGTGAGATCCACTTGGCTACACGTGCTTGTTGCAACGGCTCCGACAATGTTGCTCTGGCTGCAGCTGCTTTATCTTCTCCGAATAACTGCAATCGAGTGGCCAGCAAGCTATCTGCTAACGCAGGCGTGAACTCCGGGTGTACTTGCAGGGTCCATGCTCGCTCTCCAATCAACATTCCACCAATGGGGCAGTAGTCAGACTTTGCCAATAAGCGCGCTCCATTGGGAAGATTTTGCACTTGATCTTGGTGGCTTGCAGCGAGGACAATTTCATCTGATGAATCCATCCACGATTGCTGTTCCACAATCTCGTAATGCTTTGCACCGATGCCCCAGCCGTAATCTGCCTTTTTCACCGTTGCACCCAGTGCTTGCGCCATGAGTTGATGACCAAAACAAATACCCACATAGGGCTTTTCTGTGGCCACCATGTCTCGCAGTAGTTGCTCTACATCTCGAAGCCACGCATGATCCTCATACACACTCAAACGACTGGGTGAACACAGCCAACCGTCTTGTTCATTGAGGCTGTCTGGCATTTGGCCGTTATCGCATTCATACGTGGTGATCTCAATATCTTCAGGCTCCAAGATGCTCTTGTAGAGCTCTGGGTAATCACCCCCTACATGAAGACTGCCAGCATCAATATGGCCAACCAACAACAAACCAATTCGTTTCATCGGAAAGAGAACACCTTTGTTGGACCACTTTCAAGTGCTGGTAAGTAGCCACGCTCTCGCAAGATTGGCATGACACCTTCACCAAACCAGTACGCCTCTTCCAAGTGTGGGTAACCAGACATGATGAATGCTTCAATTCCAAGGTTGTGGTATTCCACAATGCGATCTGCGACTTCCTCATAACTTCCCACCAGCGCGGTTCCCACGCCTCCTCGTACCAAACCAATACCAGCCCATACGTTGGGGTAGATCTCTAGTTTGTTGATGTCTCCACCGTGTAACTCAAACTGCCTACGTTGACCAACACTTTGTGTTTTTAAAAAGTCTTCACGCGCATTTGCAATTGCATCTTCAGACATTGAATTCAAAATGCCGTTCGCTACCTCCCACGCTTCTTCACTTGTTGGTCGGGCGATGGTGTGAAAACGAATCCCGAATCGCATTGTGCGTCCGAGTTCCTTTGCCTTGGCCGCAACACGCTCATGGCGCTCTTTAATATCTGCAGGAGTCTCACCCCATGAGAGATACAGATCTACGTTCTCTGCAGCTACGTTTTCCGCAGCTTCACTGGCGCCACCAAAGTAAATAGGTGGAACGGGGTTAGGAACCTCGCGTGTTGTTGCATCTGTAACTTCAAAGAACTTGCCTTTGTAAGTAAATGGCTCGCCACTCCATGCGCCACGCATGATCTGCACAAATTCGGCGGTTCTGGCGTATCGGGTCTCTTTGTCTTCGAGAACTCCAAAGCGAGCAAGTTCTGCTTGTTCTGCACCAGTCACAATGTTCACTAAACAGCGTCCGTTAGACATGCGCTGCATGGTGCTGGCCATTTGAGCGGCCAATGTTGGAGTGAGTAGTGCAGGACGGAATGCAACAAGGAATTTGATGCGAGAAGTCAGGGGAATAATGGATGAAGTTGCAAGCCAGGCATCTTCACAACCAGTGCCACACGGGGTGAGCAATGCCTCAAAACCCATGTCTTCACAGGCTCTTGCTATTTGAGCCAGATATGTGTGACTGGGCGCTCTGTTGACTGAGTTGGCGTCTGGCAATACGTCACGAGAGTCTCCACCAGTGGGTAGAAACCAGTTCATTTCAATCATGATTATGTCTTTCTTTAGAGATTCAGAGGAATCAGACGGATGGTGGCAAGTGATGTTCCCATCACAAGAACATAAGAGAGCACTCCTAAAACAAGAGGACGCATTCCTAACTGACGCAATTTGTTGATGTTCACACCAGCGCCGAGCCCTACAAGTGCAAAAGCAAGAAGTATTTTTTCAATGTTCTTGAAATCTGCGAGAACAGAATCTGAAAACACGCCGGTTGTTCTCACACATACTGTGACGAGGAAGAGAACTACAAACATGGGCAGTGGGCTTACTCGTGCTGTGGAGTGAGAAGCCGAATCTTGTCTGTTGCGTCGGTGTCTGTATGCGTAGAGAGCAACAAGCGGTGCAAGTAGAGCAACTCGTGTCAGTTTCACAATGACCGCACCTTTGAGAGACTCGGGGGAGTATGCGGTAGCAGTTGCAACTACCTGTGCAACGTCGTGAACAGCAGATCCTGCCCACATTCCGAATCGAACATTTCCCATGTCAAAGAGATGGCCAAGAATAGGTAAAACAAAAATTGAGATACTGCCAAACAGAGTGACAAGTGCAATTGCATATGTGGCGTCGTCCTCGTTGCTATCGGTTGCTCCAGTCATTGCACTAATTGCAGATACTCCACATATTGAATACCCCGTGGCAGTGAGTAAACCCAGATCGGGGGAGAGGTGGAGTAATCGTGCAATGTATTGCGTGCCAAGAAATGTCAGAGCCACAACTGCAACAACGGCGAACATTCCTTTTCCACCAAGGTTTGCTACTTCCCGAAGCGATAACTGGAAACCCAACATGACAATGCCGGCGCGCAACAAATGGCGAGCAGCAAAACGTAAGCCGGCGTTACTGACCTGAGGGAGAACGCCTATGTTGCCAAGGATGGCTCCAATGATGAGAGAGGCCGTGAGGGGAGAGATGTTGGCGTACGAGTCATGTACGAGAAAACCCGCAATGACGGCCACTCCAGCAATCAAGAGCCCAGGGGCAAAAGCTCTGATTTTGCTGGTCATGGCACCCCCTGTGAATTGGTTAGACACTCTAACAAGGAAAAACCATTACGGTTTACCTGAATGAGGGGCAGCACATGAAAAAGGAACTTTTGCGCCATTTTGCTGTGTATTTGGCCCTCACTACTGTGGCGATTGGTCAGCCATTACTGCAACTTTATGGAGACAACCTCACCGTCTTTGCGGCGGCCAAGTATGAGGGTTTCATCGTTGCGTGGTTTGGCATTGTGGTGTTACTTGCACCTGCATTGTTGTTGTCTTTAATTGAGCTTGCTGGCATATCTATTTTGCCGCGATTCAAAGTACTCATTCATAACGGACTTGTCTTTGCCGCTACATGGATGGTGGTACTTGTTGTCCTACGCTCCATCAGTTTTGGGCACTGGATCACAGATGGAGCATTTACAGCTGCAATAGCGGCCCTGTTGATGTTTGCCTATCACTCGTTAAACACAATTAAGTCGTGGATTACTTTGTTATCTCCACTTGCTTTGGTAGTTGCTGTTGTTTTTGGAGTTGCTGCAAGTGATGTGATTATGCCTCCTGATGTTGAAGTGTTTGCCCTAGAAGAGGAACCTTCTGCGCCTCGGAGAGATGATGTCAGTGTGTTGTGGATTCATCTTGATGAAGCACCGATTTCACCACTCATGAATACAGCAGGGGAGATAAACGCAAAAAGGTTTCCCGGTTTTGCTGCGTTAGCAAAAGAATCCACTTGGTACAGAAATGTCACGGGCACATCACAAATGACTGTTGTTGCCGTACCTTCTGCACTCACTGGCAAATGGCCAACAGACCCAAAGAAACCACCCATCTTGGCGTCATATCCTCAGAATCTTTTTACGTTGATGAACGGCCACATGGCTATGGATGCTCATGAAATTGCAACAGCACTGTGCCCTAAGAGTGTGTGCAGCAAAATTTCTTTGAGCGGTGGCGATGAGATTGCTAATGCAAACGCCACAACAACTGTTGCCCCTGAGGCCGAGTCTGGCCCTTCACGAACTAGTTTCTCCACGTTTCTCAAAGAAGCGTTGGTAGTAATTGGACACAAGATGTTGCCAGAACGTCTGCGTGACAATTTGCCTCCAATAGATGAATCTTGGGGTGGCTTTTTGGGTGACCTTGAGCCAGAAGCAATTTCTCCCACAACAACGGCCGCACCAACTCTTGTTGACAACACCACATTGCCTAAGGAATCCATTGTTCCCGCCAAACCAAACACTGTTGAGGAATGGAAAGGAAATGGTGCATTTACCCAAGTTCCCGTGTTGCAAGATGTTGTTGCAAGAGCAGCTCGTGCGGCCATTCCTACTTTGCACTTTGCGCATGTTTTGATTCCGCACCGTCCGTGGATTTTGGCGCCAGATGTCCGCGCATCTCGCAGGTTGCCAAACGATCCACGAAAGTCGGAGAATCTTGCGCGCAAGATTGACAACTATCAGTCGTTATTGCGTCAATACGCAGCTACTGACGTTCTTATTGGCGACATGGTGAAAGCACTCAAACTCTCTGGTAACTGGGACAGAACAATGATTGTGGTCACCGCTGATCACGGCATCACTTTTATTCCCGGTGAGTCGTACCGAGACACAGTGAATCCCAATAATCCGGCCATGTTGGAAGACCTGTATCGAATCCCTCTCTTCATTAAATATCCGGATCAAAAGACAGGCAAAATTGATGACTGCGCTGCAGCATCAGTAGATATTTTGCCAACAGTCATAGCTGCAACCGGCATTGATGCTGGGTGGAAGTTAGATGGTGCTGATCTGCGAAGCGCTTGCCCAGTGCGAGCAACGCGACCAATTATGTGGAATGACGGAAGTGCACAATTGGCAACCGGTGTGCCAGCACTTATGGAACGAGTGATGTATTACAACAACTGGGTGAGTGCAGATACAGACGTAGATGGCATCTACAAAGTTGGTCTGAGTGGAGACCTAATTGGTACTCGTGTTCCTACCACTGTGGTACTAGAGACTGGAGTGAAGTGGGATTTATATGACAGAGAGAATTATCAAGAAATAGGAACTGGTTTACTTGCACTCACCGTGACACGTTCGAGAGGAACGCTGACGGCATCTCGGGATTTCTCATCGAAAGAAGATGGACTACTTGTTGTAGACGGAGTGATTGTTGGTGTCATTGATGAACTCACAGGAATGAAGGCCGGAGAAACACTGAATTGGCAATCTGCGCCAAATTCTCGATTGCTGCAACCGGGTCAGCACACTGTGGAGTTATGGACAGCCGACTGGTCTACAGGAACGCCTGTATTGAAAAAAGTTGGTTAAGCCTGGGAAGAAAGCCCAGCCAAATTAATCGCTTCATTTAACGTGCTAGCTCTGCGCACTGTGCACCCAGTTTCAATGTTTGGTGCACTTGCAGGAACAATTGCCTGAGTGAAACCAAGTCGAGACGCTTCATTGAGTCTGCGAGCAAGATGACCCACTTGGCGAACTTCACCTGCCAGCCCCACTTCTCCCATGACTACGAGATCGGCAGGGAGGGGAACATTGGTAATTGCAGATACCAATGCCAAGCACAAACCAAGGTCTGCCCCAGGTTCTGTGAGTTTTACACCGCCTACAACAGAGGCATACACCTCATGACCCGCAAGGCTTACCCGCGCTCTGCGTTCAAGCACCGCAAGCAACATTGAGAGACGCCCTTGATCTACACCTTGTGCGCTTCTGCGCGCTGGTACAGCGGTATTGACAGGGTTAGTCAGTGTTTGCAGTTCTACGAGTAATGGGCGTTGACCCTCGATGGTGGGCACCACAACAGAACCAGGAACTCCGGTGCGTCTATCTGTGAGGAATAATTGGCTGGCATCGGGAACACCTGTGAGGCCAGTTTCTGTCATTTCAAACAAACCAAGTTCAGCTGTGGGACCAAAGCGATGTTTTGAGGCGCGCAACATGCGTAATGCATGATGCCGCTCACCTTCAAAAGAAAGAACAGTGTCTACAACGTGTTCAAGCACGCGAGGACCAGCTAGGCCCCCTTCTTTTGTGACATGACCCACGATGACAATGGAAATGTTGCGACGTTTAGCCTCTTGCACCAATCTGTGCGCACAACCTCGAACTTGTACAACAGAGCCGGGCGAAGAGCCAAGTTCTGGATCTACAACAGTTTGAATGGAGTCGATAACGACAAGTGATGGAGAAATTTTGTCGATGGCCGCAATGATGTTTGGCATAGACATCTCTGGCAACAGCCACAAGTTGGGGCTGACAGCGCCTAATCGATCTGCACGAAGACGAACTTGTTGAGCGCTTTCTTCTGCAGTGACATACAAACTCTGCCCCGGAGCACCGGCAAGCAACTGCAACAACAGTGTGCTTTTGCCAATGCCGGGCTCTCCGCCCAGCAGTGTGACAGAACCAGGAACGAGCCCACCACCAAGCACACGATCCAGTTCTCCAATGCCCGTAGCCACAGGATCACTTTGATGAGGGTTGACATCACCAATGTGCGTTGCTTCTCCGGGGGGTACAAGCGCAAGTCCTGCAGCAAGAGAAACAAGAGAATCTTCGGGGCCTTCAACATCTTCTACAAGAGAGTTCCATGAGTTACATGCAAGGCACTTACCAGACCATTTGGGAAAGGTTGCTCCACATTCTGAGCATCTATGTACAAGTTTGAGTTTGGCCACGTCTGGGACTTTATAGGCGGGGTGTGCGAGCGCGACGGTTTCGGGCGTTCATGACCAAGAGGAACAACAATGCCATTGCAACGAGCCATAACACAATGAGCCCTTTGAGAATCACGCGACCCACGCGTGACACACTTGACGCAACATCAACATTTTTAGTTGAGGTGGCTAGGTCTATTGCGCTGCCATCAAGTGGCACATCCCAAGTAATGGTGGCTGTGTCTGGGTGCTTGCCCGTTGTTGCTTGAATGTCTCCTGGTAATAGAGCACTAAAGGTCAGCCCCACTGCATCACCCAGATCTTGCCCAGAAGCAGCCAGTTCGTTTTTGTACGGTGCACCACCCAGAAGTGTGTTAGTGCCCGCATCCGCAAATGCTTCTAGGCCACCTTTTACCTCAAGACGGCCTGTAAGAGTCCATGTGCTGCTGGCATCTTTGCCACTTCGCTCTATCACTGCATTGTGCAATGGGCCGTTCTCGCCATTGACTTGCGCCAAGATTGCCGTTGCCTCAGAGGGTGTGCGGAAAGATCGTGTTAACACCAAAGTGAGGCCCGTCTTTTTGCCCATTGCACCGTTTTTAGGCTCGCTGACATCCCAGCCAGCTTTCGTGAGATCTTCTGTACGGAGATCTGCCAATAAGCCAGATGTTTTGCCAACTGCGTCTTGGTCTGCTTCAACGGTGACTGTGACAGTGCCGGAACCGTTTGGCTTCACGCTAAGAGCAATATGTGATTGCACTCGACACGATGCCAAGACAACAACGGCAATGACCACCGCACTGATTCGAGTGAAAGTAGAACGAATCACTCTGTTGCAGATGCGTCACCAGCGAGTGGTGGTTCGCTTGGTGCTACGAATCCGTCTACGGCGCGGAAGACAATGTGCTTCTTGCCGGGCTTCTCGGGATCGTCTTCAGCCTCAACAACGATGATCTGACCAGCATTGAATTGCTTGTACAAAATCTTTTCAGACAGTGCATCTTCTACGTGACGCTGAATTGCACGACGAAGCGGACGAGCACCAAGTTGTGGGTCGTATCCCACTTCTGCCAAGAACTCTTTTGCGCTTTGAGTGATTTCAATTCCAAGGCCTTGTGACTCCAACTGAGAAGCCAGGCGCTTTGTCATGAGATCGACCATTTGCAGAATCTCTTCACGGCCGTGCTCATGGAACACAATGGTTTCATCAATGCGGTTCAGGAATTCTGGACGGAAGTGTGTCTTGAGTGCATCTGTGACTTTGTCTTTCATGCGCTCGTATGACATTGCTTCGTCGCCCTTGTTGAAACCAACATTGGCTTTACGCAGATCTTGTGTACCCAAGTTTGAGGTCATGATGAGAACCGTATTGCGGAAGTCAACACTGCGCCCCTGGCTGTCTGTGAGACGACCTTCTTCAAGAATCTGAAGCAATGTGTTGAATACATCTGGGTGAGCCTTTTCAATTTCGTCGAAAAGTACAACAGAGAAAGGACGGCGACGCACAGCCTCTGTTAGTTGGCCGCCCTCTTCGTATCCCACGTACCCAGGAGGTGAACCCACTAAACGACTCACGGTGTGCTTTTCCATGTATTCAGACATGTCGAGTGTGATGAGTGCTTGTTCATCACCAAACAAAAACTCCGCCAGTGTTTTGGCAAGCTCTGTTTTACCCACACCAGTTGGCCCAAGGAAGATGAATGATCCGCTCGGACGATGTGGATCTTTGAGGCCAGCACGGGTGCGGCGAATACTTTGAGAAACGGCCTTTACTGCGTCTTCTTGGCCGATATAGCGCTTGTGCAGTTCTGTTTCCATGTTGAGCAATTTGGCAGTTTCTTCTTCTGTGAGTTTGTACACAGGAATACCTGTCCAAATACTGAGTACCTCAGCAATTGCTTCTTCATCTACTTCATCAAACAAGCTGATGCCAGAGGCCTTAATGTCTTGCTCTTTCTGAGTCTTTTCTTCTAACAGTTGACGCTCTTGGTCACGTAAACGACCGGCGTCTTCAAAGCGCTGCTCTTCGATTGCTTTTTTCTTTGACTCTTGAACCTCGGAAATCTTTGATTCAAGTTCTTTGAGGTCTGGTGGAGTTTGCATGCGCTTGATACGCAAGCGTGAACCAGCTTCATCGATGAGGTCGATTGCTTTGTCTGGCAGGTGACGATCGGAGATGTAGCGGTCTGCAAGGTTTGCAGCCGCAACAATTGCCTGATCTGTAATAGTGACGCGGTGGTGCGTTTCGTACTTATCGCGCACACCCTTCAAGATTTCAATGGTGTGAGCAACAGTTGGCTCTTCCACTTTTACTGGCTGGAAACGACGCTCCAGGGCTGGGTCTTTTTCTAGGTGTTTGCGGTACTCATCTGTGGTTGTTGCACCAATAGTTTGCAATTCACCACGAGCCAGCATTGGCTTCAAGATGCTCGCGGCATCGATTGCGCCCTCTGCTGCACCAGCACCCACAAGTGTGTGGATTTCGTCGATGAACAAGATGATGTCGCCACGAGTTTTGATTTCTTTGAGAACTTTTTTGAGACGCTCTTCAAAGTCACCGCGGTAACGAGAACCTGCAACAAGTGCTCCCAGATCAAGTGTGTACAACTGCTTGTCTTTAAGTGTTTCGGGAATATCACCAGACACAATGCGCTGTGCAAGGCCTTCAACAACTGCAGTCTTACCAACACCAGGCTCGCCAATGAGCACTGGATTGTTCTTTGTACGACGCGAAAGAATTTGCATAACACGCTCTAGCTCGCGCGCACGACCAATGACTGGATCGAGCTTTTTATCGCGGGCTAACTGAGTGAGGTTGCGACCAAACTGATCGAGAATTGGGCTGCCACCTTTTTCTGACGGCTCATCTTTTGCACCGGCACCTGCGCCACCTTGTGCAGCGGGCTCGCCTTGTGCGCCAGGGCCTTGATAGCCAGAGAGCAACTGAATGACTTGTTGGCGAACCTTTCCTAGGTCTGCACCCAGCTTGACGAGCACCTGAGTGGCAACGCCTTCTCCTTCGCGTAACAAGCCAAGCAAGATGTGTTCTGTTCCGATGTAGTTGTGACCCAGTTGCAAAGCCTCACGCAATGACAACTCGAGAACTTTTTTGGCACGTGGAGTAAATGGAATATGACCAGACGGTGATGAACCACC
>JALRGJ010000111.1 GCA_023253435.1 Ilumatobacteraceae bacterium
GAACTTCGGAGTTTCTCCATCAGTCATTGAGTACATCTAAATGCACCTATTTGGCGCTGTTTTGTGGCTTTTAGACCACAATGGATTACAATTGCCACGTGGATTTTAAGAAAGATGACATTGTCATCTACCCCCAGCACGGTGCATGCAAAGTAAAGGGCACTAAGAAGCAAGACTTCTTCGGAACGGGGAAAAAAGAGGAGTACCTCATCCTCGAAACCATCATCAATGAGATGACTCTTCGGGTTCCTGTTGCCAAGCTAAAAGAGGTAGGTGTTCGTCCTCCAGTTTCACGCGATGAGCTGGAAGACCTCGTAGCAGTACTTTCCAAACCAGATCCGCGCGTGCCCTCCAACTGGTCACGTCGATTCAAGAACCACCAGGAAAAATTGAAGTCTGGTGACGTGTATCAGGTTGCTGAAGTGGTGCGTAACCTTGCCGCCCGAAATCGAGATGCCTCTTTGTCTGCTGCTGAGCGCACCATGTACGAGCGAGCCCGAACCAATTTGATTTCTGAGATTCAGCCCGCACGTAAGTGCACAAAAGAAGAAGCAGAAGAATTTCTCAATCAGGCTCTTGAAAAGGGTGTTCTGAAGCCCGGAAAGACACCAGCTAAGAAAGCTGCTGCTCCCAAGAAGGTTGAAGAGGACTCCGACGACTTCAACGACGAAGACGACGAGTAGTCATATGCCCGCGGTCGGGTTTTGTGGTCTGGGAGTCATGGGATTTCCCATGGCCGGACATCTCGCGCAAGCCGGGTTCAGCACTTTTGTTTATAACCGCACCACATCCACAGCTAAAAGATGGGGAGAGGAATATCTAGGAACTGTGTGTGCGACTCCTCGAGAAGTGGCATCACAGTCCCAGGTAGTGATGCTGTGTGTAGGCAATGACGATGATGTGCGTTCAGTGGTTTTTGGTACCGACGGAGTGTTAGCGGGAGCCCAGCCCGGCATGATTTTGGTGGACCACACCACCACAAGCGCAGAGTTGGCAAGAGAAATTTCGGCTGCCTGCGCACATTCACACGTGTCTTTTATTGATGCTCCAGTTTCAGGTGGTCAGGCGGGTGCACAGAACGGCGTGTTAACAATCATGTGTGGAACAGACTCGCCTGAGGCATTCGAGACCTTTCAAGAGATTGCTCGTTGTTATTCCCGTGCATGCGTGTTACTAGGTAACGCAGGCTCTGGGCAATTGGCAAAGATGGTGAATCAGATCTGTATTGCAGGAGTTGTGCAGGGCTTATCTGAGGCCCTTGCTTTTGCTGAACATGCGGGGCTAGATGCCCATGCAGTTGTTGATGTGATCTCACAAGGAGCAGCACAGAGCTGGCAGATGGAAAATCGTGGACACACCATGATTGATAACAAGTTTGATTTTGGATTTGCGGTGGAGTGGATGATTAAAGACTTGGGCTTTGTGATTGAGGAAGCCCGGCGCAATGGGTCATCTGTTCCTGTCGCCGATCTTGTCCTTCGGTACTACAAAGAACTAGCCGAGAACGGCGATGCCCGTCTAGATACGAGCAGTTTGATTAAACGATTGCGATAATCAGATTCGCTCGATAATTGTGGCGGTACCCATTCCTCCGCCCGTGCACATGGTGATGAGTCCGGTACTGAGATCACGACGCTCAAGTTCATCGAGCAATGTGCCAATCAACATTGATCCGGTTGCTCCAATTGGGTGACCAAGAGCCATTGCTCCACCATTGACATTCACCTTCTCTGGGTCTGCTCCTGTGTCTTTGAAAAACTTCAAAACAACTGATGCAAAGGCTTCGTTGACTTCAAGCAAATCAATGTCATTGAGTGTCATCCCTGCTTTTTTGAGCACCAGCTTTGTGGCTGGCCCCGGAGCAGTAAGCATGATGACTGGTTCGGTTCCCGCTACCGCTGTCATGATGACGCGAGCGCGTGGCTTTAAGCCATGAGCATTTGCATATTCAGGAGATGTCACGAGAACAGCGCCTGCACCGTCTACAACACCAGATGAGTTTCCGCCATGGTGAACATGGTTGATCTGTGACACCTGTGGGTAAGCGAGACGAGCAGTTTCGTCGATGGAGAGAGAATCTCCATCTTTTTTGTATGCGCCCATACCTTCAAAGCTTGGTGACAGCTTTGCGAGATCCGCCAACGTTGTGCCTGCGCGAGGGTGTTCATCTTTTGCAAGTGCCAGTGATCCATCATCATGAAAGATGGGAACAAGAGAGTTGTCAAAGCGGCCTTCGCTGATAGCGATAGCAGCGCGTCGTTGGCTTTCTACGGCCAGAGCATCACACTCTTCACGGGAGAAGCCCTCAATTGTTGCAATGAGGTCTGCAGAGATTCCCTGAGGAACCATGTTGTACTGGTCCCGCAAGTGAGCGTTGTTTGCAGTAAAGCCGTCAACATGCATTGGTGATGGACGTGACATGGACTCAACACCGCCTGCCACGACGCACTCTTGAAATCCAGAGAGCACGCCCATTGCAGCAAAGTTCACTGCCTGTTGGCCGGAGCCACAAAAGCGGTTCAGTGTGACACCGGGAGCTTCAAGGCTCCATCCGGCATCAAGAGCTGCCATGCGAGCAATGTCCATGGAGTGATCGCCACTGCCAGCACCACAGCCCATGACAACATCGTCCACCTCTGCTGTGTTCAAGTTGTTTCTGTCGCGAAGCGCATTGAGTACTTGGGCCAAGATGCGCTGTGGGTGAACATTGTGGAGCGATCCAGTGTCCTTGCCTTTGCCTCGGGGCGAACGAACTGCGTCGATAATCCAAGCTTCACGATCCATGGGGTTCCTCCTTATTCACTGCCTATTACAGAGCGGTGTTGCGCGGTGCCTAAACCTTATGACACGGTAGGCGAAGCGAAATCATCGGGGAGGGCAGTGATGGAGTGTGAAACCCTAATAGTGCAAGCAGATGGTCCGGTAGGCCAGATCACCCTGAATCGTCCACAGCGGCTCAATGCGTTGTCACATACTGCATTGACGGATCTTGCCGATGCTGCCCGTTGGTGCGACGAGCAGAGAGATCTTCGGGTGGTCATTATCACTGGTGCGGGGCGTGCATTTTCTGCCGGTTTTGACCTGAATGATTTCTCACAACCTAACGAAAACTATTCAACTCGTGATGTTGCCGATGCTGGGCGCCTCATGGCTGAAGCCATCACCAATATGAATGCTCTCACTATTGCTGCAATTCACGGTCACTGCGTGGGTGGTGGAGTTGTTCTTGCGGCAAGCTGTGATTTGCGCTTGGCATCAGAGTCGGCAACATTTTCAATACCTGAAGTAGATCTGGGTATTCCACTTGCGTGGGGTGGCATACCCAGGCTGGTGCGAGAAATTGGACCTGCAGCGACAAAAGAACTCGTTCTCACGTGCCGTCCATTTGGGCCAGGAGAGGCCAAGTCGCTGGGATTTCTGAATCAAATAGTTTCTGATGACGAACTCATGAGTTCCGCACAATCACTTGCTCATTCTTTAGCGCAGAAACCTTTGTATGCATTGCGTTCAACGAAACAGCAAGTTAATGCTGTAACAGAAGAAATGGTTGGTACTGGAAGAAGCGCTGCTGATGCAGATGCCTTAGTGTTTGCTACTCATGATGCTGAGAGCCGAGCAGCCTCTGCAAAGTATCTTGCATCAAAACACAAGTGATGAAGCAGCGAAGAGGTAAGCAATAATGACAAAAGTTTTTGTACATGGAAATCCAGAGACCGCAGATATTTGGGATCTTCTGATACGTGAATTGAATTCACAGGGAGTTTCTGATGTTGTGACACTCTCACCTCCTGGTTTTGGGTCATCAACACCGGCCAATTGGAATGCAACCAGAATTGAATACCGCGATTGGTTGGTCGCCGAATTAGAAAAGTTTGTTCAGCCAGTGGATTTAGTAGGTCATGATTGGGGTGCAGGACACGTCTATGGCGTGATTTCGGAATTCCCTCATCTGGTTCGCTCCTGGGCAGCAGATTGTGCGGGCCTCTTGCATCCTGATTATCAATGGCATGACGCTGCACAAGGGTGGCAAACACCAGACGTAGGTGAAGCCATGGTTGCCGGAATGGTGGACATGGATACCGACACATTCGTACAGGCTTTTAGTGCATTAGGTATGACACCAGAAATTGCTACCAAAGTGAAAACGGGCATAAACGCTGAGATGGCACGTTGCATCTTGGCTTTATATCGAGATGCTGCACAGCCTGTGATGCGTCAATTGGGGCAGAAATTTTCCACGACCAAGCCACAGAATGGTCTTGTGATCATTGCTGAAGAAGATCACTATGCAGGCCCTTTGAGTTCACATGAAGAGGTTGCAGCCATGGCGGGGGCCAAAACTGTGCGCATTGCGGACTGTGGCCACTGGTGGATGATTCAAGATCCCTCACAAGGAGCTCATGTGTTGATGAGCCATTGGAATTCCGTCTAGTTTCTGAGCATGGGGGAAAAAGGAACAAAACTCGGGGGACCACGATCCGTTGCTACCTGGGATGACGGAGCGCCGTATCAGTACATCTCTGTGAAAAAAACTAATCCGGCACTAGGTGCCTCCATCACGGGTGTAGATCTT
>JALRGJ010000112.1 GCA_023253435.1 Ilumatobacteraceae bacterium
TACCACTGGGTCGTTGAGCTCTGAATATGCATTAGCTAGCTCGCGGCCACCCACAAACAATTCAAATCGTTCTGTGAGGTGAGGATCGTTTCTGTCTTCGCGTGCAAGCGGGCTGATTTCAACTGGGTGGCCGGTCACGAATGTGGGTTCACGCAATGAAGATTCGCAGAGGTGTTCAAACATTTCCTCAATTAATTTTCCTGGACCAAAATGAGGCTCCACTTTTACGCCATGCTTTTGTGCGAGCGTGACAAGTTCTTCACGAGACATGGTGGGGTGCACAGCAACGCCTGTGGCTTCTTGAACAAGATCAATCATGCGCACTCTGCGCCATGGCTTGGCAAGGTCTATTTCTACATCGTCAATCATCACCACAGATGAACCGGTTGCATCTAATGCTGCATTAACAAACAAAGTCTCAGTGAGATCCATGATGTCGGTGTAGTCAGCAAACGCTTGGTACAGCTCCATCATGGTGAACTCTGGATTGTGACGTGTAGAGATTCCTTCATTACGAAATACTCGACCGATTTCAAACACTCGTTCCATGCCTCCAACGATGAGTCGTTTGAGATGAAGCTCTAGTGCAATGCGCAGATACAGCTGCATGTCGAGAGCATTGTGGTGTGTCAGGAATGGGCGAGCGTGCGCGCCACCAGCTTCCATGTGCAACACAGGTGTCTCTACCTCAATGAACCCACGTTCATGGAGAGTCTTGCGAAAACTTGCAATGACAGCATGACGAACGGCAAACATGCGCCGAGATTCATCGTTGCCGATGAGATCTGCGTAGCGCTGGCGGTATCGAGTATCTGTATCAGTGAGGCCATGCCATTTATCTGGCAGTGGACGAACAGCTTTAGAGAGGAGTTGAACCGTGTCTACTTTGACGGAGAGTTCACCTTTACGAGTAGACATCACGATTCCTGTGGCGCCTATCCAGTCGCCTAAGTCAAGAGCATTAATGGCATCGAATTGCTCATCACCAACGACAGCTTTAGAGACAAAAAGCTGAATGTGAGATTCTCGATCCTCCACCGTGGCAAAGATCAGTTTCCCTTGGTCACGCTTCAGCATGATGCGTCCCGCAATGGTGACGCGAACCTCTGTTTCTGTTCCGGGATCGAGCTGGCCATAGTCACTACGAAGTTGTCCCAGTGTGTGGCTGCGGTCAAAGCGGTAGGGGTAGGGGTTGACTCCTTGCTTGCGCATTGAGTCGAGTTGTCCGAGACGGCGAGCCTTCTCCTGTTCTAGGCCACCAAGGGATTGTTCCGCAGATTCTTCACTCACAGATTCTCTACGGTAGTTGCCAGAGGCGTCTGACGAGGAAGCCATTGTTCCATTACCGTGTTCACAATGCGTATGGCTCGACTGATTGGTATCTGTGGCGCCATTGTGGGGTTAGTTGTTTTCCCTGGAGCCACACGTGCGTCAAATGAGTTCCCTCGTGAGCCGCTCAAGCCCCACATCACTATTGGTCGAAGCGTGCCGATGACAGAGGCCCAAGTCAACCGCGTGATTGCAGCCGCACAAGAAGTTGGTGCAAGCGGGCACGTATTGACTTTCCCCGTGATTGGTCTTACTGCGCATCGCCGTGGAGAAGTTGAGCTCATGCGTCTCACGGATAGATGGCGAATCCCGATGGCAACGATGGTGGTGTCCCAGCAGTACATCCGCACGGTGGGGGGAGACGTAATGGCCCAAGCTGCCGCGCCTGGTCAATTGTTGCTGGGTGAATCTGCGGCGAAGTATCGGAAAGCCCAGGTGGGCGACACATTGGTGTTGCGGGATGCAAAGTTTCAGCCTCAATCATTTGTGGTGGGAGCAATAGTCCCTGACGCTTTTGTCGATTGGGGTGACATCACCATCAGTACTGAATCCGCATCAGTGCTTGGTGGTTTCAGGCGTTCACGAGTTGTGATTACAGACATTCCATCCTGGGAAAAAATCTCGCGGTCTTTAAAGAGCAAAAAAATCACATCTGCAAACGGATGGAGGCATAAGAAATCTTGGGAGATTGAGAATCCAGATGGGACTCTTGGAACGTCTTCAGTAAAAAAACTTCTTGGAGAGTTTTCATACCGTCCTGCGGGTGGGAGAGCCCTTCAGATCTCGACTGAATGGCGTGCTGCACATCTTGAATGGAAAAAAGTCTTTACAGACATTCCTCTCATCAATAACTGCCACAAACAGATTGCACCAGCAATTCAAGGAGCACTTTCTGAAATTAAAAAGGAAGGGCTTGCCTCAAAAATTGATGTGAGAAATTCAAACAGGTATGGCGGTTGTTTTGCTGCTCGTTATAACCGTCTCTCTGGTTCCTTTGGTCCCGTTACTCGTCACGCTTGGGGAATGGCTTTAGACATCAACACGGTGACAAATGCTCAAGGAGCTGCGCCACAACTGAATTGTGATGTTGTCAGAATTTTTCGTAAATGGGGCTTTGCATGGGGCGGAAACTTCCGACCTGCCGATGGCATGCATTTTGAGTATGTAGGTAAACCGCTCCATGATTTGGGTTATCCATCTCGGTATTGCCCAAATAATGTTGCAATTCCCACCACCACTCTTCCCAAGTTTGATGATGATGTTCCCGTTGTGACATCTACAACTCTCTCTTTTGAAACAACAACCACGGCTCCTTGATTGTCTGTCAATACCTAATTTGCTTGTGGCGGCACAGATAACCTCACAAGGGTGAATGTGAATAAGCGACTCGTCATTATCGGTGGCGGACCAGCTGGCAATGCAGCCGCTACTTCCGCAGCCCGAAAAGGTGTGGAAGTTGTATTGGTGGAGCGTGACATTGTGGGTGGCGCTGCACACCTACTTGATTGTGTGCCGTCAAAGACAATGATCGCTACTGGCGGGGCCATGAGCTTTACCAACCAATTGTCTGGCATGGGTCTTGAAAAACGAGACGCCGAAGTAGACGTAGAGGCTCTCACCACCCGCATTGAGGGCATCAAAGACAAATTGTCATCCGACATGTCTGCACTACTCACCAGCCAAGGCGTCACCATCATTCGGGGTACAGCAAAAATTACAGGTCAACATTCTGTAGAGGTCTCCGCACCAGATGGAACAACTACCCAACTTGAAGCAGACGACATTTTGGTGTGCACCGGAACTCGGCCTCGTATCCCCGAGTGGGTGAAACCAGACGGAGAAAGAATTCTCACCACTCGTGACTGTTATCCACCACGAGTCTTTCCTGAGAGCATCACGGTGATTGGTTCCGGTGTGACTGGTGTGGAGTTTGTTCACATGTTTGCGTCATTTGGTGCAAAAGTAACGTTGGTGGTGAGCCGGCAACAGGTTCTGCCGGGTAAAGATCCTGAAGTTGCGGCAGTACTAGAGGACGATTTCTTATCGCGAGGCGTGCGCCTCCTCAAGGGTGCACGAGCTACGAGCATTGAACGAACTGAAAATGGTGTCAAAGTCATTTGTGATGATGGTCGTGTTTCTGAAACAACCCATGCGGTGATTGCAATTGGATCAATTCCAAATACCGAAGGACTTGGATTAGAAGAGATTGGCGTCGAGATGGATGGTGGCTACATCAACATCAATCGTCACTGCCAGAGCAACATTGAACACATCTATGCGGCTGGTGACGTGAGCGGCAAGCTTCCGTTGTCTTCTGTTGCATCAATGCAAGGGAGAAAAGTTGCTGAACAAGTGGTGGGTGGACCAAAGGGGCCGCATCGACATTTGGATTACGACAAAGCAGCATCTGCCATTTTCACAGAACCGGAAATTGCCGATGTGGGCTTAGCTGAAGCAGAAGCCTTTGCATCGGGGAGAAAAATTCGTGTCACTAAAGTTCCGTTTTCATCAACTGCAAAAGCTTTGATTAATAATGATTCACGTGGCTTCGTAAAGATCATCAGCGACCCCGCAACCGGGGAAGTATTGGGTGGCTCAATTGTGGGTCGTCACGCAGCAGAGTTGATCAGTGTGATAGCCCTTGCCGTGACTGCAAATCTCAAAGTCACTGATATCGAAGAGTCGCTGTTAGTGCACCCAGCACTTGCAGAAGCTTTGGCTGAAGCCGCCGAATAACCTCGACGAAAAGTGCATGTATGACGCATGCAGGTCTGAGAGGTAAGTGTGTTCGTTATTCGATGACTACAACAACGTCGCCAGCACCAACGGTGTCGCCTGGCTTCACGTTGACGGCCTTCACAGTTCCGGCCTTGTCGGCTTCAATTTGGTTTTCCATTTTCATGGCTTCCAAAACCACCACGCTCTGGCCAGCTTCAACAGCCTGTCCAACTTCAACCAATACCTTCACAATGGTTCCTTGCATAGGTACTGCAATTTGACCGCTTCCGCCACCGGCGCCACCACCTGATGCCGATGCTGAACGCGTCGTCTTCTTCTTGGTTGGAGCCGCTGCAGCAACCCCAGCAGATTCAGGAACCCACAACTTCACGTCGAAACGACGACCGTTGACTTCCACCGTGGTGGAACGCTGCACGAGCGACTCATCGGTCTCTGCGGGGGCGGCCGCCGGGGTTGCCGAGACACCCGAGAGGTCGAGACGTTCTTCCACCCACTTGG
>JALRGJ010000113.1 GCA_023253435.1 Ilumatobacteraceae bacterium
GCTCTCTTGAATTTCTTTTCAATAGAGGAGTTGTCATCTGTGAGATACACAATGCCGTTCTCTGTGGCTGCTGACTTAGACATCTTGGAAGTGGGATCTTGAAGATCCATGACCCTGGCACCCGCTTTGGGATGGACAGCTTTGGGTAGAACAAAAGTGTCCCCAAATCTATGGTTAAACCGAATGGCAATATCTCGCGTGATTTCAATATGTTGACGTTGGTCCTCGCCAACTGGAACTTCGTCTGCGTCATAGAGCAAGATGTCGGCAGCCTGAAGAGCGGGATAGGTAAACAACCCAGCAGCAACAAAGTCACCCTCTCTTTTTGATGCCTTGTCTTTGAACTGAGTCATTCGACTTAGCTCACCAAATGAGACCGTGCACTCCATAATCCAGGCAAGTTCTGAATGTTCATGGATATGACTCTGAACAAAAACGGTGGCGACTTCTGGGTCTAATCCGACTGCAAACAGCATGGCAGCCAATTCCAAAGTGGAATTCCCTAAGACTCCTGATGTGTCTGTGATCGTCAGGGCGTGGAGATCAACAATGCCGTGGTACACATCTCCTGAATGTTGCCCGGACACCCAATTGACGAGAGCTCCTAAATGGTTGCCCAAATGGACGGAGCCGGTGGGTTGGATACAAGAAAGCACTCGAGGCACATGGGAAACGCTACTTCTTTCGTGCTCTCCGAGCACAGACAATTGACCCTTGATTGGTGGTGGGGAACTACCATGTGAAGGTGGCAATTGAGGTAGCAACTCCCGTTTTTGAGGGCCCGTTTGATCTCTTACTCCATCTCATCATGAGAGAAGAGGTGGATATTCATGAGATCAGTCTTGCCACCATCGTTGATGCGTATCTTTTAGAACTAGCCAAGATGGCTGAGCTTGATCTGGAAATCGCCACAGAATTTCTTCTTATTGCTGCAACTCTTGTGGAGATTAAATCTCGTCGCTTGTTGCCTGGCCGAGAGAATGTCGATCTCGATGAAGAACTGGCTTTATGGGAGGAGCGAGACCTACTTCTGGCTCGTCTGTTGGAATGCAAAACCTTTAAAGATGTCGCCAAGATTTTGGCGGTCTTTGTCGACGATGCAGACCGTGTCTACGCAAGAACCACTGGCCCTGATGAACGTTTTGCTGAGGTAACTCCGGATCTTCTTGAAGGACTAACCATTCAAAAACTGGAACGTGGATTCATCAATGCCATCACGCCAAAGCCCCAGATGTCGATCAACTACTACCACGTGAATCCCATACGTTTCACTGTTGCTGAAGCCGTAGAGGAGTTGATGACTGAGTTGCCTCGCAAACTACGCACCTCATTTCGCGAACTGACTGCAAATTTTGTTGAACGCTTAGAGGTCGTTGTGAGATTTCTTGCTCTCCTTGAAATGTATAAACAGGGGTATATCGAAATAGATCAAGTGGATCGTTTTGGTGATATCACGGTTGCATGGACAGGTATTGGGCCTGATGCAGAAACAAACATGGAGATTGATTCTTATGAAGGCTGATGTCACTGTTGAGACAGTTCGTGCGGTGGAAGCGATCTTGCTTGTTGCTCAAGAGCCTGTTCCTACAGATCTCATTGCTCAGCTTGTGGAGATGCCAAGCGCCACTATTGAACAAGTGTGTGGACAATTGGCTGCGTCATATGAAGAGGCAGGGCACGGATTTCAGATTGCAAAAGTTGCCGGTGGTTGGAGGTTTCAATCACATCCAGATCTCGCGCCCTATGTGGAGAGATTTATTCTCGATGGTCAAAGAGCACGACTTTCTGGCGCCGCTCTTGAAACATTGGCAATTATTGCCTACAAACAACCCATATCTCGATTGCAGATCGCATCGATTCGTGGAGTTGATCCAGATGCCGTAATGCGCACTTTGCATGGTCGCGCTTACATTGCACCGGTGGGAAGAGATAGTGGGCCAGGCCAGGCTGTTATGTGGGGAACCACCCAACTCTTTCTTGAGAAACTCGGAATTGCTTCGCTCGAAGACTTACCACCTATCGCAACATTTGTACCTGATGCGTCCCTCGTTGAGGCCTTAGAGAAAACTCTCAGACTTGATCCCGATGAGGTGGTTGAGGAGTCAGCACGTTCAGATGAGGCAGAGGCTCAGTAAGTGCAATCATCATCCACGCCGGGAGGCGCGGTTCCTGAGCCACCACTGTGGGAACAACTTGCGCAAAAAGCTGCACAAGCGAATCTTTCAGAGGGCGAGCGATTGCAAAAAGTTCTCGCCAAACTCGGGTTTGGATCTCGTCGAGTTTGTGAAGATCTCATTCATGATGGTCGGGTCACTGTTAATGGAGACGTTGCTGTTCTCGGGCGAAGAGTATTGGTGGAAGTTGACGAGATCGCAGTAGATGGCGTTGTTATCGGTGCACTTCCTGGTCTGGTGTACTACCTCTTGAATAAACCAGAAGGGGTAGTAACAACTGCATCCGATGAATTGGGGCGAGAGAATGTTCTCGAACTGGTGCCGTCTGAGCCTCGCGTGTTCTCGGTAGGACGACTAGACATTGATACCACTGGTTTGTTGATTCTCACCAATGATGGTCAACTCACTCAACATCTCACACATCCGAGCCACGGTGTGGAGAAGGAGTACATCGCAGAAGTGGAGTGCGGGTCTAACGGTGTTCCTGCTGGAGCACTGCGACGACTCCGCGATGGTATTGAACTTGACGATGGGCTCACAGCACCAGCAGAGGTGGGTCAACTTGAGCCAGGTGTGTTGCGGATTGTGATCCATGAGGGAAGGAACCGTCAGATTCGAAGAATGTGCGAAGCCGTGGGACATCCAGTCATACGCTTAGTCCGAACCCGAATTGGTCCGCTCAGAGATACAAAATTGCGGCCCGGTGCATGGCGTGAATTAACACTTCAAGAGGTTCGTGCGTTATACGGCTCAGTTCAACAAGGCACCACAGATACGATTAAAGAGTGACTGAAACCACTTCAATTTCTTCGTCTCGAGCCAATGTGCTTGGCTTGGGTCTCATTGGTGGGTCGGTAGCACTTGCTTTGCGTCATCTTGGCTATGAAGTAGGCGGTGCAGATGCAGATAGTCATAAAAGTGCTGATGCTTTTGCTCGAGGAATCATTTCTCACCAGGGTCTCTATCCAGACGCCGAAATCACCTTCGTTGCAACCCCCGTGGGGACAGTAACTGAAGGCGTGCAAGAGGCGCTGGGAGCCACTACAGGTGTTGTCACGGATGTGGGATCAGTCAAGGCTCATGTCTCCCAAGCAATAAAGGATCCGCGATTTGTGCCCGGGCATCCCATGGCAGGCTCTGAACTTGATGGATTAGATGGTGCTGACCCAGAAATGTTCAATGGAGCAGTGTGGGTTCTCACACCAAATAGGGCCTCCACTGATGAGGCATTTTCTGTTGTTGCCGGAGTCGTTACAAAAATGGGTGCTGAGGTGGTTGCGCTTGACCCCATCAAACATGACGACCTTGTTGCTGTTGTCAGTCATGTTCCGCATCTCACTGCGTCAACTTTGATGAGGCTTGCAGACGATATGTCTGAAGAACATCTTGCGCTACTCAGATTGGCGGCGGGTGGTTTTAGGGATATGACAAGAATTGCATCTGGTCGTCCAGGAATATGGTTAGACATCTGTGATCAGAACAAAGATGCAATTCTTCGTGGGCTTGATTTGCTTATCGAAGGCCTCACAGATATGCGCGATGTGGTGCAATCAGGAGACAGGCAAGGGCTCTTAAAGAGGCTCGATCAAGCGCGTTCAGCACGAATGAATCTGCCAACTGGTGCAGGTCCTGTTGAAAATCTGGTGGAAGTTCGCATACCTATTCCAGATCGTCCAGGTTCTGCAGCAGATGTGTTTACTCTTTCGGGTGAGTTGGCGGTCAACATCTATGACTTTGAGGTTGTGCACTCTGCAGAAGGAGATCGTGGCGTGATGGTGACCGTTATCAGAGCCGATCAAACAGATGTATTCCGTGGAGGATTATTGGCTCGTGGATTCAGACCAGCGGTGCAACCACTTTCATGAGTTCAGCTCTCCTTCCGCTTAGCCGTCCTGTCTCAGCAACTATTGCTGTGCCTGGTTCTAAGAGCATTGCTAATCGAGCATTGGTGTGCGCGATGCTTGCTGCTGGAGACAGCGAGATAAGTCACGTGCCATTTGGTGACGACACTCAAGTCATTGTGAACGTTCTCCAACAAATGGGTGCTGTTCGGTCCGGCAGCGGTGGTGAGTTAGTTGTTCACGGTGATTCTGCTCGTGCACTTCCGGGCATTATCGACGCTCAATTGGCTGGCACGTCTTCTCGGTTTCTCACTGCCGTAGCTGCTCTTTCTCCGAGCACTGTGTTAGTAGATGGTGAACCTGCCCTGAGATCACGCCCGATGAGAGATCTACATCAGGCGCTAC
>JALRGJ010000114.1 GCA_023253435.1 Ilumatobacteraceae bacterium
GGTGGTATCGCCGGAGTTGCAGGTGCTAGCGGTCTTCTTGCGTTCTACAGAGCAATGGGTAGTGGCTACATGACGGTGGTTGCTCCTGTTTCTGCTGTCACCGCTACAGGTATTCCCGTGATTATTGGCTTAGCAACGGGTGAGCGACCAGGTGTATTGGCACTCCTTGGCATCCCTGTTGCCGTCATTGCAATTGCCCTCATCAGTGATGTGATGGGACCAGATCACCGGCGGGCTCCGAGAAATGTGATCTGGATGGCGTTCATTTCGGGTTCAACGTTTGGGTCTCTATTTGTGATCTTGGCACACACCGATGATGCAGGTGGTCTGTGGCCCGTTTTGTCCATGAGACTCACTTCAATTCCGTTTATGTTTGTGGTCTTACGCCTCAGAAAACTAAAGATCTCTGATGCAAAGCCCCGGCGGCTTGTGATTTTTAGTTCTGGAATTTTTGACAGTTTGGCTAACGCTTTGTACTTGCTTGCAGTGCGAGAAGGGCTGATGTCAATTGTTGCAACTATCAACTCTTTCTACCCTGCAAGCACAATGATGCTTGCCACCAAACTCGACAAAGAAAAAATTCATCGCTCGCAGGCAGTTGGGTTAGGTCTTGCCGTGGTTGCACTTTTACTCATCACAATTGCGTGACGCAGTGTGCCTACTTTTCGCCGAGGGCCGCTTTTATAACTGCTTCTGATTCACGGGCGGCTCCACGGAAAATTCCTTTTGCCATCAGCGAAAGTTCTTGTTTTCTTCGTGCCTCATAGACGCGAGCGCGTGCCTCATGAATCGTGGGATCTTCTGGTGCGGCCCAACCCGCAAAATCAGCAAGGTGGCATGCAAGGCGCATGTCTCCAGAGGCCGCCAAATCTTCTGCTCTACGCATGAGTACCTCTGCGCCGCCTGCCAGTTTTGCAATCTCTTGTCCTACTGCTTCGTCGCGAGCTGGCTTGAGGCGTGATGGAGCACCATCCCACCATCCACCAAATTGTCTCCAGATTCCACGAACCACAAATTCTGGTTCGTCGTACATGGGCCGTAAATACGGTTTGGCCAATGTCGCATCAGGAACTTTGACTGTATGAATGATGTTGTTTAGCGTCTCACCATCATTCATCATCTGAACAACAGAGCGAACTAGGTCTTCAAGAGCAGTTGCGATGTCATCAAGAACACGGGCAATTCTTTCTTTGCCCGCAATAGGTAAGCCATGGGCGGGGAGTAGTAGCTCAGGTTGTTTCGCGATCATGGCTCGCAATGCTGCTGCCCACTCAATCGGCCAGCGTTGAACTTTTTGTGGATTTCCTGCATTGGGAAAATTCCAAATGACAAAGTCTCCAGAGACAATCCACTTCTGTTCAGGAAACCAACTCCACAGGTGATCATCGGTTTCTCCACGTGCATGGTGGAATTCAACGGTGGTGTCACCAAATTTCATTGATGCGAAATCACTCACTTCAATGGTGGGATCTAAGGTGTCTTGGGGAATGAAGTCGGTCAGTTTTGGCCCGGAAACCGGACGAATATCGGTCATGATCTCGTTGAGGTCTCCACGGATACCGCCAAATTGACGTGCGTTGATGGAAACATTCCAATCATTTGTGTATCGGTAACGCTTGAAACGAGGTGCGACGTTTTCATGACCAATGACCTGAAGTGCAGACGCCGAGCGTGATTGAGAATCGGCATTAAAGGCACCAATTCCTCCCACGTGGTCTGCATGGCCATGTGTGTACACAACAGAATGAAATGGTTGATTGCTCCAACCACGAATTGCTTCTACTACTTGCTTTCCGGTGTTGGCATGGCTGGCATCAAATGCAACAAGGCCGTCTCCAGAGTCCCAAATCACACTGTGACTAAATGACTCCACCATTGCTAATCCGGGAACAATTTCTGAAAGTTCGCCAGTAGTTCTGTTCGTTGGTTCGCTAGTGACTCCTGAGTCAACAACTTTTGTGCTTAGCGCAATGAGATCTGCCATGACTGCCCCCTGTGTTGTGACAAGTGTAATTAGAGCTTGGGAAGCCCGAGGACGCGTTCGCCCAAGATGTTGCGCATCACATTGGATGTGCCGCCCATGATTGTGTAACCAGGACCATAAGCGAGCCCGCGAGTCCAGTCATCCCACAACATTCCCTCTGCGCCCAGTTGTTTATATACAAAGTCATCAACACGTTGTTGATGCTCTGTACAGAAACATTTTGTTGCTGCAGAGAAACCTGCAGGAGCTTGATGGAGTACTTCACGAATCACCAAAATGCGACCAATTCGGTATCCCATTTCAAGCGATGCAATTTCTTGGCGTACATGTGGATCTGATGTATCTGATTTTGAAACTGCGAGCTGAAATTGCGCATAGTTTGATACCAAGCGATCAATGCCGCCTCGTTCATGTTCTAGTTGGCGCATGGTTTGCTTGAAAGCCCCACCTTGTTGGCCCACCAAGTTTTCTTTAGGTACACGAACATCGGTGTAGAACACTTCGCAGAAATGGCGATTGGTTGTCATGTCCGTGATTTTTCGAATTTCGATACCAGGTGTGTCCATAGGAACGATGATCTCGCTGATCCCAGCATGAGGTGGCCCCTCATTGCTCGTTCTACAAATCAAATAGCAGTAGTCGGCTTCCGCACCAAAGCTGGTCCAAATTTTTTGACCGTTAATGATCCATTCATCGCCGTCGTCTTGAGCAAAAGTTTTGAGTGATGCTAGGTCTGAGCCTGCGTTTGGTTCGCTCATGCCAATGCACCATGTTGTTTCTCCGGCAAGAATTCCCGGCAGATACTTTTCTTGTTGTTCTTTTGTTCCGTACTGAATGAGTGCTGGTCCCATCTGGCGATCACCAAACCAACTAGCTGCGATGGGGGCACCGGCTTTAATCATCTCTTCGCCCACAATGAGTCTGTCGATGGGCGGGCGGCCTCCGCCACCGAATTCTTTTGGCCATACCATTCCAATCCAGCCACGCTTCGACAACTCTCTTGAAAATTCTTTGGAGAAACCGTTCATCCATGTGACGTTGTGTCGACCAAATCGAGAGACTGCATCAGCAGGTACCTGTGCGGCCTCTTTTCGGAGGGCAATTTGCTCGGGGCTCCACTCAAAATCCATTACCCGAGATGGTACGAGGTGAGGTGGGAGGTGACGCTATTGTGTACAAGTCTGATACAAGTGACTTTTGCCCAGCAATAGTCGCCCGGAGTAGTCCGGCATAGAGAGAGGGTGTTTCCATGGCAAAGATCAAAGTGGACAATCCAGTTGTTGAGCTTGATGGTGACGAAATGACGCGCATCATTTGGCAATTCATCAAGGAGCGCCTCATCCTTCCGTACCTAGATATCAATCTGGAGTATTACGACCTTGGTATGGAGCATCGTGATGCCACCGACGACCAAGTAACGATCGATTCTGCCAATGCAATTTTGAAGCACGGCGTGGGAGTGAAGTGCGCAACTATCACTCCAGATGAAGCCCGCGTTGAAGAATTTGGTCTGAAGAAGATGTGGAAGTCTCCCAACGGAACTATCCGAAACATTTTGGGTGGTGTTGTCTTCCGCGAGCCAATTATTTGCAGCAACATTCCTCGCTTGGTACCAGGGTGGACCAAGCCCATCGTGATTGGTCGTCATGCGCACGGGGATCAATACAAGGCAACAGACTTCAAGGTTCCCGGCGCTGGAACAGTCACCCTCACATATCAGCCAGAAGATGGCAGTGAGCCCATGCAATTTGAAGTTGCCAAGTTTGGAAAAGACGGCGGCGTCACCATGGGCATGTACAACTTCAATGACAGCATTCGCGATTTTGCACGAGCATCTTTCCGCTATGGACTCGCTCGCAACTATCCGGTGTACATGAGCACCAAGAACACCATCCTGAAGGCTTATGACGGTCAGTTCAAAGATCTCTTCGAAGAAGTGTTCAATGCAGAGTTCAAAGCAGATTTCGAAAAAGCAGGCATCACATACGAACATCGCCTCATTGACGACATGGTCGCTTGCGCCATGAAGTGGGAAGGTGGCTATGTGTGGGCATGTAAGAACTACGACGGAGATGTGCAGTCAGACACTGTTGCTCAGGGATATGGATCACTCGGTTTAATGACGTCGGTTCTCATGACTCCAGATGGAAAAACTGTGGAAGCAGAAGCCGCTCACGGCACTGTGACTCGTCACTATCGCGAGCATCAGAAGGGCAACAAAACTTCTACTAATCCAGTGGCATCTATTTATGCATGGACAGGTGGCTTGAAGCACCGCGGCAAGTTGGATAACAATCCCAAACTCATCGATTTTGCTGAAAAGCTTGAGCAAGTGTGTGTGGAGAGTATCGAAGGTGGCGAGATGACCAAAGACTTGGCCATCCTCATCTCTAAAGATCAGCCATGGCTCACCACAG
>JALRGJ010000115.1 GCA_023253435.1 Ilumatobacteraceae bacterium
CCAATGGGCCAACTCAACGAGAACCGGTGATTTTGAAGAGATGCCCATGCTTCCCTCTGAGGCAGCACGTCATGCACTCTCAGTTGGTGTAGATGAATGCCCTGGGAAAAATCGATGCAACATGGGATCACAGTGTTTCGCAGAAAAAGCACGTGAAGCCGCTGCTGAGGCTGACGTGGTTGTCGTTAATTTGCATCTGTACGGAAATCACATTGCAAGTGGCGGACATATTTTGCCTGAGCACGAAGTAGTGATTTTTGACGAGGCTCATCAACTAGAAGCCGTCCTCAGCGATACAGCAGGAGTCAATATCTCAAATGGTCGGTTCTCAACTCTTGCTTCTGCGGTAAGAAAAGTCATTGCAGACCCAAACCTCACAAACAAACTCGAAGAATCTGGTTTGCTGTTTTCAGGCGCGATAGGAACTTTTGTTGATCAGCGACTCACAAGCCCACTCCCAGAGAGCATTACCAATCCATTGGCCATCGCCCGGATAGAAATATTGTCTCTTATCTCAGCACTGCGGGACGTGAAGTCAGATAATGAAGCAGTTCAACAAAAGTCATACAGAGCACAAACACAAGCAATGAGACTCACAGAAGCTCTCGATATTGCGCTTGGCTCATTTGAGGGTTATGTGGCATACGTGGAAGGACCACAAGAGCGTCCAAAACTCAAAATTAGTCCTTTGCATGTTGGTGAAGTGTTGCAAAACAATGTGTGGAGTTCACATTCTGCAGTTCTTACTAGCGCCACAGTTCCCCACGCAATGCCAGAACGTGTTGGTTTAGACACGGAGACCACTGAAGTTCTCACAGTAGATAGTCCGTTTGATTACGAGAAGAATTCACGCCTGTACTGTTCCCCTGCTTTTCCCAATCCATACTCACCCGGATACACCAAGTTTGTTCACGATGAGATGGAAACGCTCATCACTGCTGCAGGCGGGAGAACCTTGGCGCTTTTCACAAGCATCAAAGCTCTCAATGAGGCAACCACTGCATTGAAAGACCGTTTACCTTTCCCCATCTTGAGTTCAAAGGACTACCCGAGACACAAGATAATTGAGATGTTTATGGAAGACGAGAGCTCGTGCATTTTTGCTTCACAGTCTTTCTTCCAAGGACTAGACCTTCCAGGGCGCACACTTTCCCTCGTGATACTCGACAAAATCCCTTTTCCTCTCCCTTCAGATCCCCTCCTTGAAGCTCGTAGAGAAGCTGTGGGGCGAGATAAGTCATTCCAGCTCATCGATCTACCTATTGCTGCCACCTCACTGGCTCAAGCTGCAGGACGCCTCATCAGAACAGCCTCAGACAAAGGTGTAGTAGCCGTATTAGATCAGCGTCTTGCTACCAAGCCGTACTGGCGAACTCTCATTGGCGCATTGCCTCCCATGACCAGAACAAAGGACCGCGCAGAAATAGAGCAATTTCTGCGAGATATCACTCGTCACTAAAGCAAAAGTTAATAGCCGAGACGCTCTAATCGGTCTGGGCGCTGTTGCCAGTCTTTATCTACAACAACGTGAAGCTCTATGTACGCACCAGCGGCCATTTGCGAACGAACTTTCTGACCCACCTTTTTTAAGAGTTCTCCGCCCTTGCCTATAACCATTCCCTTTTGACTCTCGCGCTCTACATAAATTTCACAGCGCACACGAGGCCATTCCCATTCAGTCACTTTGGTTGCTACAGAATATGGAAGTTCATCTTTCAACACCGCCAACAATTGCTCTCGAACCAATTCCGCCACCCACTGAGCGTCGTCGATATCTGACACCATCTCAGTTGGGTAGTACGCGGGTCCCTCAGGCATCTTGGCAAGCAGTGCATCTAACAATGCTTGAACCCCTTCACCCGTCTGAGCAGAAACTGGAAAATATTCAGCGGCACCAAGTGATGACAGTTGCTTTATCGATTTTGTTTACGACAACAAAGGCATTTGCAACATCAATGTGGTCTGCCACCCACTGATCACCTCTACCAAACGGCTTACATGCATCGATCAACAGACACACCACCTCAACGTCATTGACGCTGTCTAGTGCCGTTGCATTCACACGCTCTCCTAGCGCAGTGATGGGTTTGTGAATACCGGGAGTATCCACAAAAACGATTTGAGCATCTTCCGTGTGATGAACGCCGCGAATTCGGGTACGAGTGGTTTGTGGCTTATTAGAAACGATGGAAACTTTGGCACCACATATGGCGTTGAGCAAAGTGGATTTCCCAACGTTGGGGCGTCCAACAAAAGTTACAAATCCGCTTCGCACACCATTCAGAGTACATAGAAAACAATGAGCCCATTAACTTTCGATTTCTGCAAGAATTCTCCTATGGCCAAAAACCCATTTTCAGATGTTGACAATCGCAAGTGGTTTGACAGAATGCAACCGCAAACTTTGGGCATTGCTACCTGGCTGCTCTATATCAATGGAGCATTCGCAACCATTGATTACATCGACAGAAGCAATTTGTACTCAGCTTGGTCCCGTTTTGAATTTGGTGGACTGGTGTCTCTCTTGGCATGCGCGTCATACATTGGTGGCGGGTTTCTTATGGCCAACAGCAAAAAGGCGGGATACTTCGCCGCCGTTTTTGCCTCATTCTCCCCATTCATCCTTCGCCTCCTCCTCAAGATCGATTACCCAGACCTTGTATCCATCAGGTGGATGATCACCCAAAACAACACCATTGGTTTCATCTTTGACGTTGCGCTAGTGGCACTTCTTTTGCACCCCATGAGTACCAGTTACGCCAAGACGTGGTTTCGCTAATTCCACGGTCGTCAGTTTGTGACACACTTGCCTCATGGCACCACGACATATTGCAAATATTGAAGAACTAAAGGGACTCGTAGGAGAGCACCTCGGATACTCCAGCTATCTGAACATCTCACAAGAGCGAGTGAACCAGTTCGCAGAGGCCACTGGCGATCACCAGTGGATTCACGTAGACGTAGAGAAAGCAAACCAAGGCCCATTTGGTGGCCCCATTGCTCACGGTTATCTCACACTTTCTCTCGGGCCAGTACTGCTGCCCGAAGTTTTCTCAGTAGGTGGAGTTGTGATGGGCGTCAATTATGGCGCTAACAAAGTTCGCTTTGTTCAGCCTGTAAAAGTTGGCTCCAATTTGCGCGCAGGAATCAAGGTTCTCTCAGTTGACGACACCGCTGGGGGTGCTCGAGTAACACTTGAAGTTACATTTGAATGTGAGGGAGCAACCAAACCTTCTTGTATTGCAGAAGTAATCTTTCAATACTTCGCAGGCTGATTACCTCGCTAGATGTTCATATTGAAAGGTGATCCCTAACGAAAGTTAGGGATCACCTTTTTTGCAAATAACTCAATTGTTTCAGTGTTGGGATAGTCCGGGCACCAAGGAATAAAACCGGTACACCCGGCGTCGAGATATTTTTGAATCTTTTCGGATACTTGTTCGGGGGTTCCTACGAGAGCCTTCTTGCGCCACTCTGCAGGGTCTGCGCCCCAGGTACTGCGTACATCTGCTTCAAGAATCTCTTTCTCGGTCTCGCGAATGAACACTTCACTAGAAATGGTTTTACGAATGGTGCCTTCGTCACGGCCAACGGCCTCACAGTGACCCTTCAGAATTTCTCTTTTAGCAATGAACTCCTCAAGAGAGCTACCAAAGTTAGAAACGTCTGCATGCTGTGCAACCACTCGAAGAGTGAGTTGTTCTCCTCCGCCGCCAATCCAAATTGGTGGATTGGGTTGTTGGAGTGGTTTTGGATCACAGTTGGCTCTATGCAACTTGTAATATTTGCCGTCATATGTAGTTTCTGGCTGAGACCACATTGATTTCACTATTTCAACTGTTTCTTTCAACATCCCAATTCGATCGGACGGCTTAGCGAATTCATACCCATATCCACGGTATTCGCTCTCGTACCAGCCAGCACCAATACCCCAATCGAGTCGCCCACCCGAGATGACATCTATGGTGCTGGTGATTTTTGCGAGCAAGCCTGGATTGCGATAACTGTTACAGCCGACCATCTGACCTAAACGAATATGAGAAGTGCGTTGGCTAATGGCGGCCATGGTTGTCCAACACTCAAAGACAGCCTCTTGTGCTGGCTTTGGAACATTGTGAAAGTGGTCGTACACCCACAAGGAGTCGTAGCCAAGTTCTTCTATGCGAATAGCGATGTCAACCGCGGTCTGCCACTTCTTCTGCGGGTCATCGATTGATGACAATTCCATTTTCCATCCCTGTGGCACGAACATGCCAAAGATGGGTGCATGATGTGAACTGCTCATTGCAAACCTCCGGTTTGTGCAACCTAGCGTCGCCTACAGCGGAAGATCGCCAGTTGCGCGTTTTGT
>JALRGJ010000116.1 GCA_023253435.1 Ilumatobacteraceae bacterium
ATTCCACCCAACAAGGCATGGGCACCACTCTTACCGCGATGAGCATTGTTGCCGGTGAAGAACCTCGCGTCCTTGTGGCAAACGTTGGAGACTCGCGCACCTATTTATGGCGTGGCGGCGTTCTCACTCGCCTCTCTGTTGATCACAGTTATGTGCAAGAGCTAGTGAATGAAGGAATCATCACACCCGAAGAAGCACGTGTGCACCCACGGCGCAACATAGTGACGCGCGCAATGGGAATTGACAGAACTGTCATGGTGGATGTGTTCAGTCATTTAGTGCGCACAGGTGATCGCGTGGTGTTGTGCTCAGACGGATTAGTAGACGAAGTATCTGATGCGGAAATTGCCACTGTTCTCAGCCAGCACTCAGACCCTCAAGACACTGCTGAAGCATTAGTGATGGTGGCCAATGCAAACGGCGGACGCGATAACACCACAGTTGTAGTGGTGGACATTTTGGATGACATCAGTGAACCCGTGGTGTTGCCAGAAGCAGATCCCACTCAAGAGATGCCAGAGATTGCATCACATGATGTAGACACTGCATACATTGCTCGCTCCACAGCGCGAAAAAAGCGCCGTGCAAAAATAGGCGCAGCACTCGCTGCATCATTAATCCTCACTGTTGTTCTCAGCGTTGTCACCATTATTGGTGTGTACGCGCGCAGCGGTTACTTCATTGGATTTGATACCAACGACAAAGTTGCCATCTATCGCGGTCGGCCTGGTGGAGTTCTCTGGTTTAATCCCACTATTGATACACAAACAGATCTCACTGGTTCTGAATTGCCTGAAGATGTTCAAAAAGATGTATTTACACACCGCACCTTTGTGTCTTCTTCTGATGCCCGCAAATTCCTGGTGTTGGTACAAACTGCCATCATCGATGCATCCACATCCACCTCTTCCACTACCACCACGGTGAAATAGATGGTGAGATGAGTGGGCACAACAATCATCGGATCAGTGGATAATTCACTCGCTCACTCTCGTCGCGGCAAAGAACTAGGTCTTGTTGCACTTGCTGGCTTAGTGACCACCATTGCTTACATCACCTCAGACTTTGGTCGGCTCCAACTAGAAAACGCTTCCCTCAACGACTTCCTCTCCCGTTGGCCTGTTTTGGTGGTGGTGCTTGGTCTCCTATTAATAAGTCACCTGACTGTCCGATTCACCGCTGGGGGTGCGGACCCCATGGTGTTGCCCATGGCCGCACTTGTTCATGGCATTGGCTTTGTGATGATTGCCCGCCTCAGCACTAGATGGGCTGGCCTCCAAATGGTGTGGAGCGTGGTGGCCGTAGCTGGTTTTGTTTTGACCTTATTAATAGTGGAGAGAGTGGGCGATCTTCGCCGCTATCAATACACCGCCCTTGCCCTTGGTGTTGTTCTCCTCTTATTACCTATGGTGCCTGGCCTTGGTTTTAGTAGCGGCGGTGCACGAATTTGGGTGAACCTTGGGCCAATCAATTTTCAGCCAGGTGAATTTGCCAAGATCCTCCTCGCCATTTTCTTTGCTGCCTATTTGGCGGAACGACGAGACCTCATTGTGGAGGGCCACACCAAAATCTTTGGCGTCACCTTGCCAGAGTTGCGACACCTTGGACCCATTCTTGTTGCGTGGGCAGCGAGCGTTGTGGTGATGGTGGGAGAAAAAGATTTGGGGTCAAGCCTTTTATTTTTCACCTTGTTTGTTGTGATGCTGTGGGTAGCAACAGAACGCGTGAGTTTTCTTGTCATGGGGCTTGTGTTGTTTGCCGGCGGAGCCACCATTGCCTACAACATTTTTGATCACGTACAAACGCGCGTTGACATTTGGTTGAACCCATGGGATCAAGCATCTGGCAAGGGCTATCAACCCATTCAAGCTCTCTATGGTTTGGCGCAAGGTGGAATGACAGGAACAGGGCTTGGTAGAGGTGCACCGTTTGCCATCCCTGCTGGGCATAACGACTTCATCTTTGCTGCCATTGGTGAAGAGATGGGACTCCTTGGTACTACAGCAGTACTTGCAGCATTTGCATTATTAGTAGGTGCTGGCATGCGCACTGCATTACGCGCACAGCGAGACTTTGAAAAACTATTAGCCGCTGGTCTTACAACAATTGCTGCTATACAAACTTTCATCATTGTAGGTGGAGTGCTCCGTGTTGTTCCGCTCACTGGTGTCACACTGCCCTTTATGAGCTATGGCGGCTCATCACTTGTTGCTAATTACATACTGCTAGCAATCCTTATACGCATTAGTGACTCCACAGCCCGCAGTTTGCATGAAGTACCAGATACTCAAAGTGTGAGCGAACGCCTTGTGGCTCGCAAATTACGCAAACAAGCCACTGCATCTGGTACTCACGCCCCATCTACTGAGGCATCTCCATGAATCAGCGCATTCGCCGCCTCACCGTTGTATTAATTGCACTCTTTGGTGTGCTGTTTATTCAGGCTTCAAACTGGCAGGTATTACAAAGTGACAGTTTAAAAACGAGAAGTGGTAACAACCGTTCCTCCATCATCAATTTTGATAAACCCCGCGGACAAATAGTGACTGCTGACGGCATAGTGATTGCCGACACGAAACGTGTTGCAGACATTCCCGATGCTGCAACAAATGACCGTTTCATTTATCAACGCCAGTATCCATTGGGTGAATTGTTTGGCAACATCACTGGTTATTTTTCTTATGGCTATGGCTCGTCTCAGCTAGAGCGTGTTCAAAACGATGTTCTCACTGGCACCACAGCACGCCAACAACTTGATGCTATTCGTGGTGGTAACGAAGATAAACCTCTAGGCACGGTGCAACTCACCTTAGATAGTCGCATTCAGGCCGCCGCCAAAAAGGCGTTGGGTGACCGTGAAGGTTCTGTAGTGGTGATGCACCCAGTGACAGGCGCTGTTCTGGCCATGTACTCAAACCCAGGGTATGACCCAAATGTGTTGTCTTCGCACAACACTGCAACCGCGGGCAATGCATTCACCACACTCACTAATGATGACCGCAAACCACTTCTTGCTAACGCATACCAAGAGCGCTACATGCCTGGCTCTACATTCAAAGTTCTTACCACCACCATTGGATTAGAAACAGGAACCATTGATCTCGCCAGCACATTCAAAAATGAACGTGCGTGGGTTCCGCCCAATACAAAGAAACCCATTCGTAACTACGGCAAGAAGGTGTGTGGTGGAGATCTACCAGAAGTCTTTCGCAGGAGTTGCAACATTCCTTTTGCAAAAACAGCCGTCAACATAGGGCCAGACGCCATGGTGAATGGCGTGAACAGATTTGGTCTTGATGAAAAGATTCCCTTTGATCTCCCCGGTGCAGCCGCAAGCACATTTGGTGGAATGGCAAAAGACTTCAACAACTCGCTTGCACTTTTAGCCATTCACGGTTTTGGTCAAGGCCAAGTACAAATCACACCATTACATATGGCGATGATCGCAGCATCTGTTGGTAATGGCGGCACCATGATGAAGCCCTATGTCGTAGACAAATCGCTGTCACAAAGTGGTGCAGTAATTCGCACCACAGAGCCATCGGTATGGAAAACGCCTATGGCTGCATCAACAGCAACAACGTTGAACCAACTCATGATTGGTGTTGTACAAAATGGAACAGCAACATGTTGTTTACGCCCCAACAATGTTTCCGTTGCAGCAAAGACGGGCACTGCCCAGTTGAATGCAGAAGGTCAAGTAGAACGTTCACATGCATGGATCATGGGATTTGCACCAGCAGAACTCCCTCAAGTCGCATTTGCAGTCTTCATTAAAGGTGTCAATGATGAAGTGAGCGCCAGTACCGGTGGACGCCTTGCCGGACCCGTGGCCACCCAGGTGTTAAACGCAATTTTCGCCCTGCCCAAGTAGCCCATGGGCTCACGGGTAGCCTTGACACAGTCTTATGTCGAACCAGAACCCCACGGTCATTAACAATCGCTATGAATTAGGCGCTCGCATTGGCCGAGGTGGCATGGCCGATGTTTTCATTGCTCGCGACCTCTTATTAGACCGCGATGTTGCTGTGAAAGTGCTCTTCCCTGAGCACGCCATAGACCCCAACTTTGTAGAGCGCTTTCGCCGTGAGGCCCAGGCTGTTGCAGGCCTCAACCACCCCAACATTGTGGGCGTGTACGACTGGGGCCAAACCGGCAACACCTATTTCATGGCGATGGAATATGTGGACGGCATCACTCTCACCGAGCACCTGCGCCGCAGCAACGGCCGTCTCACGCCAAAAGGTGCCGCCCGTATCGCCAGTGAAGTCGCCGC
>JALRGJ010000117.1 GCA_023253435.1 Ilumatobacteraceae bacterium
CCTCGATTTTCGTCCTCGGATGGATTTTCTGGGAGGTCTTCGAGGAAGCCAAACCCGCGCTGGAGAAATACGGACTCGGCTTCCTCACCAACGCGAGCTGGCAACCCAACCGCGACCGCTACGGCGTGCTGCCTTTTCTCGTCAGCTTTACAAAGGGTTGTTATCCCGGGCAGGAGCTTGTGGAGCGAATGGATTCTCGCGGTACATCTGCACCGATTGTTTTGCGGTCGTTGCCAAAAGATAAATGGGGAGTGGGAAGTCGACTTTCCGAAAATGGCACAGATGTAGGAACTGTGACCTCTCTTGGTTTTACAACTGTGATCGCACGTATGAGTCGTGACTCAACTTTGGGCGAACCACTCGCGTGACACTTCTGGTCTGTTCTGAAGCAGATCAAAAAATCCAGACTGCGAAATTGCATGGGCGAGTTCATGGGGATGTATTTGCGCTGCTTCAGCAGCTCTCAGCCATTGAATGGCATTTGCAGAATCGCCCATCATCAGAGCTGATGTCGCTCCTGCAAACGCAATAGAAAAAGATGGAGTCTGGGCGAATGCATTCTTAGCAAATGCAACACCTTCTTCTGGCAAATTGTTCGCAATGGTGAGATCAAGTACTAGAGCATTCACACTGGGATCGTCCGTAGCTTCTTCCTGTGAATACTGAAGGACAGACTTCAATCGCTGTTTCTCTGTGAGTGTTTGATACTGCATGATGAGTAAGAGACCTATCAGTGGAAGAAATCCCATTTGGCCAACAATGAGCATGACGGAGCCAAGTGCAATGGTGATAACAAAACTTGCTTTTAGTACTGCATTTTTTCCTCTACCTGGAAAGAGGTGTTCAGCAACTGTTGAAACAATTGCACCACCGTCAAGTGGCATGACAGGAATCAAGTTCAGTAGTCCAAGAGCAATTCCTGCCCACCATACGGCGGCACTGAAATTACTTTGCCCAATGTCGTCTCTACTGAACGGATTCACACCAGCTAAAAGCAATATCAGAAAACCAAGTGATGTTTGTAGAGCCGGTCCAGAAACTGCGATGGCTGCTCGTTGACGCCATGTAAGTGTGCGGGTGGGTTCATAGGCGGCATAAGCCACCATGAAGTCGAGGGAAATAGATGCCTTGCATGAAGCAGCGCGTGCTGCGAATGCGTGACCAAGTTCGTGCACCAACGTAAAAAGTCCTACTGCTCCCGCTACCCACACTCCCAGTGGGAAAGGGTAAATAAGTACGAGCAACACCATGAATGCGCCAAAACCAGGACGTATGTGAGTGGGAAAGCCAAAGACGGAGAGTTGTCTCTTGGTGGGTGCCTGTTGGCGAGCCATAGAGGGAAGTGTAGGGATGAATCTCTTCTAGACTTTTGATGTGCCATACGTTTATTCCTTTGATCACAAACATCGTCGTCCTCCTATGGAGTTAAAGGACCTTTTAGGCGGAAAAGGTGCAAACCTCGCCGAGATGATGAGTGTCCTCAAATTGCCAGTTCCGCACGGTTTCACGATTTCCACGGATGCTTGTAGGGCATACATGCATGGTGGATGGCCCAAGGGACTCGATGATGAGATCAAGAAGCACGTTGCATCGTTAGAAAAGAAAATGGGGCGCAAGCTAGGAGATCCAAAGGATCCACTTTTGGTATCAGTTCGTTCCGGTGCAAAATTTTCAATGCCAGGAATGATGGACACCGTTCTCAACTTGGGTTTGAACGACAAGAGTGTTGAAGGATTGGCTCAGTCCACAGCCAATGAACGGTTTGCTTACGACTCCTATCGTCGATTTATTTCCATGTACGGGCGAATCGTTTTGGGGATTGAAGGAGAAATTTTTGAACGTCCTCTTGAGCACGCGAAGAGTGCTTGTGGAGCAAAATCCGATGCAGATATTCCTGCGCACGTTCTCAAAGAGTTGTGCGAGGAATACAAGCAAGCCGTTGCTCAAGCCACCGGTAAGCCATTCCCCCAAGACCCTGTAAAACAACTTCGTGGCGCCGTAGAGGCGGTGTTCCGTTCTTGGAATGGCCCCCGTGCTATCGCATATCGTGTGCGAGAAAAAATCAGTCATGAGCTTGGAACGGCCGTGAATGTTCAAGCCATGGTGTTTGGAAATCGCGATGAAAACTCTGGTACGGGAGTGGGTTTCACCAGAAACGCTGCAACAGGTGAGGCAAAACCTTATGGCGACTTTTTAGTGAATGCCCAAGGTGAAGATGTTGTTGCAGGTATTCGCAATACAGAAGACCTGCTAGCGATGAAAAAGCAGTTTCCTAAAATTCACGCTGAGTTGCTCACAATCTTTGCTCGGTTAGAAAAGCACTACAAAGACATGTGTGATACCGAGTTCACCATTGAGCAGGGAAAATTGTGGATGCTTCAGACGCGAGTCGGTAAGCGCACTGGCGCTGCTGCACTAAAGATGGCGGTCGATATGACCAAGCCAACCGGCACAGGCAAAGGTGCTTGGAAGATTTCTCAAAAAGAAGCAATCATGAGGGTTGCTGCGGAGCATTTAGATCAAGTTCTCCATCCCCAGTTTGCACAAAAAGGAAAACCTCTTACCAAAGGCTTGGCTGCTTCTCCCGGTGCTGCAGTGGGCCAGGTGTATTTCACAGCAGACGATGCAGAGGCTGCAGCCAAAGGCGGAGTCGATGTGATTCTTGTGCGCTCGGAAACGAGCCCAGAAGACGTTCACGGAATGATGGTGGCTAAGGGAATCCTCACAGCACGTGGGGGATTGGTGAGCCACGCCGCAGTTGTTGCGCGCGGTTGGGGAACCCCTGCCGTTGTTGGGGCTGATGCAGTCAAGATTTCAGGCAAATCTTTCTCTGTTGGTGACACCACCGTAAAAGAGGGCGATTGGATCTCTCTCGATGGCACCACAGGTGAAGTCATGGTGGGCAAACTCGCATTGGCTGGCTCTAAACCACCTAAGGAGTTCGACACTATTTTGAAGTGGTCCGACGTGGTGCGCAAAGGCAAGTTAAGCGTTCGTGCCAATGCAGACACCGAAGAAGATGCCAAGAAGGCACGCGAGATGGGTGCAGAGGGAATTGGCTTGTGCCGAACTGAGCACATGTTCTTGGCACCAGATCGTTTGCCTGTTGTGAGGCGAATGATTCTCGCTAGTACCCCAAAAGAGGAGAGTGAAGCTCTTGAAGAACTGCGCAAGGTGCAAAAACTCGATTTTGTTGCCTTGCTGAAAGAAATGTCTGGGCTTCCGGTCACGGTTCGATTACTCGACCCACCGCTTCATGAGTTTCTGCCCCATGTCAATGAGTTAGAGGTGAAGAAGGGAACAACGGGTCTTTCTGCAGAAGAAGAACGCCTACTGAAAGCGGCACATGAGTGGAGTGAGTTCAACCCAATGCTCGGAACTCGCGGTGTTCGACTTGGCGTAGTAAAGCCAGGTCTGTATGCCATGCAAGTTCGTGCACTTATGGAGGCCGCAGATGAAGTTGCATCGCAAGGGTATGCGCCCATTGTGGAAATCATGATTCCTCTCACCGTCACCCGTGAAGAGTTGGCCCTAGCAAGAGGCTGGGTGGAAGAAGTTTTGTCAGATGTGAATTCTCGCCCTTCACCCAAAACCAAAAAGGGTGGCAAGATTGTGAAGCGACCAAAAGTTTCTATTGGGACCATGGTGGAAACACCTCGCGCAGCTCTACGCGCCGATGAGCTCGCTGAGGTCGCTGACTTCTTCAGTTTTGGTACGAACGATCTCACCCAGATGACATTTGGATTCAGTCGAGATGACGTGGAAAGCAGAATGATGCCTGCATATCTGGAAGCTGGACTATTGAAACGCAATCCCTTTGAGACTATTGATCAAACGGGCGTGGGTGAACTTGTTCACATTGCAGCTCAGCGAGGTCGGAAGGCAAAGAAAGGTCTCAAGCTTGGAGTGTGTGGTGAACATGGAGGAGACCCAGACTCAATTGGGCTTTTCTACAAAGCCGGCCTCAATTATGTGAGTTGCTCACCGTACAGGGTGCCCATTGCTCGTTTGTCTGCTGCCCAGGCAATCATCGGCGGTGGCAAGACAGACACTAAATAAGCCAGTACAGTTTGCCGAATGTACAACCACCCCGGGATTGTTTTTCAACGTGTTGTAGAAGCTGGTAGCAGCTCAAACGGAAAGGTTGACCTCGACATCGGTGGTTGGCACTGGCCGTTGTTGCTCGGGGTGATTGCAGCCTTGTTGTTAATCGACATCTTGGTGATTCACCGAAAAGCACATGAAGTACACACA
>JALRGJ010000118.1 GCA_023253435.1 Ilumatobacteraceae bacterium
GTATGGCGATCCGTTTCGTGAACAACGGTTCACGCACGATTAATTACAACACTTTGCGGAACAATTTGGCCTTGCGCTCTGTGTATGGAGGGTAAGCAAGGGAAGGATCTAACTTGGTTCCTCTGGCTAGTACAGGCTTCATGTGCTGGAAGAGGCGTACTCCTGCTTTGCCGTGATACGCGCCCATGCCACTTTCTCCCACGCCACCAAACGGGAGGTGAGGGCTTGTGAGGTGCATGAGTGTTCCGTTCACCGTGACACCACCTGCAGTTGTAGATCCAAGTACTCGCTCCACGTTGTTCTTGTTTTCAGAGAAAACATACAAAGCCAATGGATGAGAATGGTCATTTACATAATCAATCGCTGTATCTAGAGAATCAACTCCAATGACAGGAAGCAGTGGCCCAAAAATCTCTTCGCTCATTAGTTGTGAATTGAGATCAACATCTGTGAGAACCGTTGGGGCAATGTAACGGTCATCTGCAACAACATCTCCACCAATAATTGCTTTGCCACCATTCATGAGTGAACGCAGCCGATCAAAGTGTCGTGTTGTCACGATTCGGCCGTAGCTTTCACTTTGCCGTGGGTCATTGCCATAAAATGATGTAATTGCTTCTTGTAGTTCTTTTAAGAACGACTCGCGGACGGTGTTATTCACCATCACGTAGTCCGGCGCAACACAAGTTTGACCAGCGTTCAACCACTTGCCCCATGCAATACGTCGTGCAGCCACCTTTATGTTGGCGGTGTTGTCAATAATGACAGGGCTCTTTCCGCCGAGCTCCAAAGTGACTGGGGTGAGGTGCTTTGCTGCTGCAGTCATCACAATGCGGCCAACGGTTCCGTTACCGGTGTAAAAGATGTGATCAAACTGCTGTTCGAGCAGAGCAGTTGTTTCAGCAACGCCACCTTCAATGTTCACAACAGCTGTTGTGTCCATGTACTGGGGAATCAAACGACCAAGAACCGCAGAAGTTGCAGCAGATACTTCCGATGGCTTCATCACTACGGCATTGCCAGCAGCAATGGCGCTAGCGGCAGGAACGAGGAGAAGTTGAATGGGGTAGTTCCAAGGTGCAATAACTAACACCACACCAAGGGGCTCGGGGATCAAACGTGATTTTGCCGGCTGTGTCACAAGTGGCGAAGGCACACGTTGAGGTGAATTCCACTTCTTCAAGTTCTTCAACATCAACTTGATCTCGCCAATCACAAATGCGATATCTGTAATGAACCCCTCTACGGCTGGCTTACCAAGATCAATTCTGAGTGCCTCTTGAAAAGCGGGTTCGTTTTCTTCGAGCATCTTGATCATTTGCTCAAGTTGTTGCTTGCGCCACTGCAATGGCCGAGTTAGTCCAGACTTGTAGGTGGCACGAACTGATGCAACGGTTGCACCAATTGTGGAGATATCGGTATGTGGATCTGCAATGGTCATGATGTGTCCTTACATTGAAAATTTGTTGTGAAAAGTGTGATGTAGTCAGACTGCGGTGACACACAAAGTGTCGCCACCAGCAATGGTGCCCACGACTTCTGGTTCGGTTTCTCCGTACAGAGCGCCCAACATGCCCTTCACCATTCCGCGCTCTACAGCGCAAATAACGGGGTGTTCCATTGCAACATCACCAAAGGGGCAGTGACTTGTCACAATGCGCAAACGGTCACTCTTGTTTTCTGTGTGTGCAGCAAAACCATGTGCAGTCAGTGCATCTGCAACTGCCTGAATTGCTGAACGCAAGGAACGTCGACCCGCTTGCGTATCAATACCACCAAGCGACGCCGCCATTGCTTGGCCATATTCAGTGCCTACCTGTTCAGCAATGTTGTGTGCTTGATCTGTAGGAAGTGCAGCAAGAGCTTTGCCAAGAAGAGTGAGAACAAGATCGTCTGTATGAACCGGAAGTTCTAGTTCTTGTTCTTTGGAGGCAACTTTGTAGTGCTTTGATGGTCGCCCTGCCCGAGCGCCGCGTTTGTGCTCTACAGATACTTCTAAATATCCACCTGCAGCCAATTTGTCGAGGTGATGGCGAGCAACGTTGGGGTGGAGGTTGAACTTTTCTGCCACATGGGTTGCAGTCACACCATCTGTGTGTTCACGCGCATGCAGATAGATGGCACGGCGTGTGGGGTCACCAAAAGCCGAGGTGATGGCCGACACAGTGGCAGTAAACGCCTTTGGTGTCATCACGTGGGTGTTGGGCACATCGCTCACGCAGGTATTGTACCTATCGCCGTAGTGCAAATACCCCCTTCCCAGTCGGAGTACCCCATGTCCAATGCAACTGTCGACCAAGTCATAGAGGCTCTTCGCCCCGTAGAAGACCCAGAGCTTCATCGGTCCATCGTGGACCTTGGCATGGTGAACGATGTTGCGGTCTCTACCCAAGGAGTGTCGCTCACTGTCACTCTCACTGTTGCTGGGTGCCCCATGCGCAATGAAATTCAGCAGCGAGTGACTCAAGCGCTCACACCTCTCGTGGGTGGTTCACCCGTGAGTATCAACTTTGGGGTTATGACAGACGAGCAACGTGCCCACGTGCGCACCATGTTGAACGGCGATCCATCGGCAACTGCAGGTTCACAAGCCGCTCATGGTCATGCCGAGGGACGCGCTATTCCGTTTGCACAAAAAAACTCAAAGACACGGCCTCTACTTATTTCGTCAGGCAAAGGCGGTGTTGGTAAGAGCAGTGTGACCACCAACCTCGCAGTTGCTCTTGCAGCACGTGGCAACACCGTGGGTGTTCTCGATGCCGATATTTACGGATTCTCAATTCCGCGAATGCTCGGTGCAGATACAGAACCAGTGGTCATTGACTCCATGATCATTCCTGTGGAGACCTATGGAGTGCGTTGTTTTTCCATGGGGCACGTGAACCGTGAGAACAAAGCAATTGTGTGGCGTGGTCCTATGTTGCATAAAGCGCTCGAGCAGTTCCTCACAGATGTGTACTGGGATGAACCGGATTATTTGTTGGTCGACATGCCTCCAGGTACTGGCGATATTGCAATGAGCCTTGCGTCGTATCTACCCACCGCAGAAGTCATTGTGGTGACCACTCCACAAGAGGCAGCTCAAACCATTGCTCATATGTCCGCACGTATGGCAAAGGTTGTCAATCTTCCTGTACGTGGAGTGATTGAAAACATGTCATGGTTTACAGGCGACGATGGCAAGAAGTACGAGATCTTTGGTTCTGGCGGTGGTCAGAAACTTGCAGATGAAATTGGCGTTCCGCTTCTTGGTCAAATCCCACTTGTTCCGCTCTTGAGAGAGGGTGGCGACGACGGTAAGCCCATTGCCGCAGTACAACCAGAGTCTGAGGCTGGTAAAGCCTTCCATGCGTTAGCTGCAGAAATCGACGCCATGAAGCCAAAGAAAAAGTTCAGCAAGGGTCTCAAACTGCTCTGACCTGTACGGTGGTAGCAACACTTCAACGCAAAGGAATTGCACGTGGACATTCGAATTGGAATCACTCAAGCACCTCGCGAGATCGCGATTGAGATGGAAGACGACAAGAAATCACGTGACTCTCTGAAGGCCGATGTTGAAAAGGCTCTCAAGGGCGAGATCTCCACATTGTGGATCACCGACAAAAAGGGCCGCGATATCGCAGTACCTGCAGCCAAGATCGCCTACGTGGAAATTGGTACCGGAGACGACGGCAAGCGCATTGGTTTTGGTGGCTAAGTAACCCACTGCACTGGGTCACCATTCAATGTCTTAAAACAGAGTCCCTTGTGGGGCAGACTGGTTCTCGGAAGGGAGTCTCATGTCCACAATTGGTGAACTAGCTCGTCAGCACACTGATCTCTCAAAAGAGCAGACATCTCACCTCGTGAACCTTGTGAGCGAGTGGGGCATGTTGGCCGACCTGTGCTTTGCAGACCTGTTGTTGTATGTGCCGCTAGCCAACAGTTGGCTCACGTTGTCTCAAGTGCGCGCGGCAACTGGGCAAACCTTGTACCTCACAGACAGAGTGGGACTACAGATTGCTGAAGACGAACGCCCGCTTCTGCGCCAGGCATTCCGCAGCGGTTCCATAGTGGAAGATGAGATTTTTGTTGAAGGCATCGACGAAGACTGTCGAATGATGGCAATCCCTGTTGTTCACGATGGCCAGGTGATTGCAGTTCTCACGCGTGAGTGGTCTAGGAGAACTGGTCGTCAACCCGGGGAACTTGAGCGTACGTATCTAGAAATCTTTGATCAATTTGCAGAAATGGTGA
>JALRGJ010000119.1:0-262 GCA_023253435.1 Ilumatobacteraceae bacterium
CTTGGCACCGCCGCCAGACCTAACGGAATCGCCCTTGTTGCTGCATGCGCCGTTGCGGCATTTTTGGCAATCAGAGAGAACCGAGAATGGAAGTCACTCATTGCGCCGGCCTTGTCTCCCATTGGGTTTATTACCTTCATGGTGTTCTTGAAGTTTCATACCGGAGAAAATGGTGCTTGGTTCCGCGTGCAGTCTGAAGCGTGGAAAGAAGGCACCAGTTTTGGCGCCACAGCTTTGCAACGCACGTTTTCATTCTTCTTAA
>JALRGJ010000119.1:272-4226 GCA_023253435.1 Ilumatobacteraceae bacterium
CTCACTGCAGCTTCTATGTTTGCGATGGTTTTAGCGCTGATCGCTATGTGGAAGCACCGGATCCCGCTGATGTATACCGCATACACGGCGGTGGTTCTCGTTTTGATGTTGTTGCCTGCAACCGTGACAGCTCGTCCACGTTTTCTCTACACCGCATTCCCTCTTATATTCCCTGTTGCACGTGCGCTGCGAGATGATGATGACGGATGGTGGCCGGTAGTGCTTGGTGTTATGGCAACTGGACTCGTTGCGGTGACCGGTATCTACGGAGTTCGGGGCGCTATCCCCTAAATGGTTAGAGAGGAAGTCTGCGCCACACAGATTGAGGCAGTGCCTTGAGAACCAAAAACATCCACTGCAAGATTCCTGGAGCCCAGACGACAGTTTTGTTCGAGGCGATCGCTTTGGCTGTGAGATCCGCAACTGATTGAGGATCGGTGGAAAATGGGGCTTTCTTCATTCCCTGTGTCATTTTTGTAGTAACAAAACCTGGACGTACGACAAGCACTGAGACACCAGTTCCCTGGAGATCGTGATCTAACGCAAGGGCGAAACCGTCTATTCCCGCCTTTGTGGCGCCATATGCGGCGTTGGCTTTTCTCACACGCGCCCCCGCTACAGAAGATAAAAGAACAATTTTCCCGTAACCCTGACTCTTCATCCTGGCTGCCAATGCATACATCAACACCATGGTTCCGGTGAAATTCACATTGGCCATCTCAATGAGTGCCTCTGGGTTGGCGTAATTATCTACCCCTTCATTGAGCAGACCCTGAGCAATGATTGCCACATCGATATCGCCGATTTCGCTGACTACCTCAGATACAACATGGCTGAGAGAAGCCGCATCTCCAGCATCGAAACGAACGTGATGAATGTCAATATCGGGATGCGCCTCTGCGATTTTCTGAGTCATTGAAGTAGATGTATCAATGTCTCTACTCACAAGAACCAATCGTGAAACTCCCGGTTTAACAACTTTGTCCAATATGGCTTGCCCAATCTCACTTGTGCCACCAAACAACACAATGTTCTGCGCAACTCCCACACCGTTTTTCATGAGTTTCTCCTCGAGTCAATTAGTCCTAAGCGTCGTGCCAAGTCACTACGCCACATTCCAGATATGTCCATCTGGTGTTGCACATTCATCCACTCTTCCAAGCGTGGGTATCCCCTGCGAACTGCACTCGGCGATACATGGGAATCTTTCGCAAGGTAATGGCGCCCACCAGCATCGAGAACCATCGCATCAACGCGAGACAACAGCTCCGCTAAGCCTTTGATGCCCGCAGCGATATCGAGCGTTAGTGTCCAACCCTCAGTAGGAAAAGACATTGGCGCTGGGTTCTGTGGACCCATGCGCTTGAGAACCGCAAGAAACGATGCCACACCTGCGGCTGAAAATGTTTCAATAACTTTTCTCAATACATCAGTTCGGTTGAGAGGAACAATGAACTGATACTGAATGAAACCTTGAGAGCCATATAAGCGATTCCATTTATTCACTCCATCTAGAGGATGGAAAAAAGCAGGAATGGACTCCATACCTACATGACGCTTTGAAGGCGCTTTACGAAACCATGCTTCATTAAAAGCTTTGATTGACCATTTATTCAAGAGACCGTTTGGAACCCAGCCCGGAGCTGAAATCCGTAAGCGAGGGTCGTATGCCAGGGGTTCGTCATCGGAAACATCGCTTCTTTTGGCATGATCGCCCCTCGTGAGAACTCCGCGCCCCATTGATGAACCGGTGGCTAATAAATCAACCCAACACACCGAATAGCGATAATCACCATCATCTCCTTCGGTACTCATGGCCTCACACACTGCGTCAAAATGAGGAAGACGCTCGGTCTCAACACGTACCTTTGAACTTTCAATAGGCAACATAGAAATTGTTGCTCTCAAGATGACCCCTGTTAGACCCATACCACCCACAGTTGCCCAGAACCAATCAGGCCTGGAGTGAGGAGACAATTCAACAATCTCCCCCGAGGACAACATCAGGGTTAGGGACGAAACATGTTGACCGAAACTTCCGTCAAAGTGATGATTCTTTCCGTGCACATCAGAGGCAATTGCTCCTCCCACAGTGACAAATCGAGTACCGGGGGTAACGGGCACAAACCAACCACGTGGAACGCACATTCTCAGAATTGAGTCAAGGCTGACACTAGAGGCAACATCAAGAGTGCCAGTGATGGGGTCCAGAATCGCATCGATGCCAAGTGGATCATGTTCACTCGTGAGCTCTAAAACAACTCCACCAGCATTCTGAGCTGCCGCACCATACGACCTGCCAAGACCTCGCGCAATAGCGCCTCTCTCACCCACTGTCTGAAGAGTGTGGGCAATTTGGCCAGGATCTGTGGAATGCACAACGTCGGCAACGGTCCATGCGGTGCGACCCCAACCAGAAAGCTGCTGCATCACCATTAGGAAATTCTAGTGGGCAGGAAGCCTTGCCACAGGAGATGCTTTTTCAAGAAAGGTATACGGCGCTTCCGTACACAAGAATCCATACTGCCCCATAGAGCTGAATAGTGCGATCACCAATGAACACCTCTTCAGGCGCACCACCACCACCATTTTCTAAGACCATCAGGTAACGCAGTAACGCCAGCACCATAGGAATGATGGACAGTGCATGCAAGGGAACTGTTTCGTTTGCAGCAGTCGAATTCTCAAACGCCCACATGCAGTAGGTCACTACCGTTGCTGTGCAAGAAACAACAAGAACATGGCGCAAGTAAGAGACGCTATAACTCTTTAATGACACACGCGTGCTTTGTGCGTTCTCTCCCATCTCAACTAGTTCAGCAAATCTTTTTCCGGTAACAATAAAAAACGACCCGAAAGTGACACACAGGACAAACCAGTTACTCATAGGCGTCTGAGTTTCTGCGGCTCCCGCCATTGCTCGGAGCACAAATCCACTCGCGACAATTGCAAGATCCAACAATGGGACATGTTTCAGACTTGAGCTGTACGCAATTGTGAGTAATGCATACAGAGCAACTACCCCTCCTGCTTGCACTCTCACAACTCCCGCCAGTACTGGACCCGCGATCAACAGAGCACTACCTACAATACGAGCGAGTCCTATAGGCACATCACCATGAGCAATGGGTCGGAAACGTTTCTTGGGATGTAACCGATCTTGCTCAACATCTTTAATGTCGTTCCAGTAATACGTTCCACTGGCTGTTAAACAAAAAGCGATAAACACAACCAGTGTTTTCCAGAATGGTTCCCACTGATTCAGTACACCCAGTGCACCAGGGGCGGCAAAAACCAAGACGTTCTTTACCCACTGATTAGGTCGTGCTTGCTTAATAAGAGATCTGATCATGAATGCGCCAATTCCAGTTCCAGATCTTTCACCAAAACACCATGTTCAGCCAGTTGCAGCATTGGTCCATCTCCCGCTGAATCTCCATACGCGAAAACAATGTGATCGAGAGGGACATTCGACTCAACACACCACTGCGCTATTCGAGTCACCTTTTCTTGACCACGGCAGTTGTTACCAATTAGTCGACCCGTGTAGACCCCATCAGAGTGTTCAAGTTCCGTGCACAAAACATCGTCAACTTCACACAAATCTCCAAAAGGGTGTAGGTACACCCCGAGTGATGCTGAAACAAGAAGCACCACGTGGCCTTGCTCTTGATGCCACCTCATTCTTGCCACCACATCGTCACGCAACCATGCCTGAGCTATCAACTCCGCAAACACAATGCCGTCTTGTTCCACTTCGTCAACAGCACGACCAGCAAAAGCCACATCAACAAAAATCTGCTTCAGGGTGTCCCGATCTCTGGAAAAGACGCCTTTGAGCACCGAAGGAAGACGAGATAGCAGTCCGATCAATATGCGGGGAACTCCGGCCACTCGAAACATGAATGGCACTACACAGTCACGAACCGTCAGCGTCTTATCGACATCGAATAC
>JALRGJ010000120.1 GCA_023253435.1 Ilumatobacteraceae bacterium
CTCCCGACTGAATCATTCGATGGGAACTCCCATCTGGGTTGACCCCCGAACCGTGCAGTTAATCCAACACATGGTGAGTGCGCACTCAGCCACTCAAGGTGCTTTTAACCCCACACTGCTCCCGCTTCAGCTGCAAGCTGGCGATACACACTCTCTCACCGATTCCTCAATCACCCATGTGTTGCCAAATACCCAACTCTCTGACGATCTCTCTGGAATTCGCTCATATGAAGATGGACGAGTCTCCATGCCTGCGTCGATGACATTGGATGCCGGAGGTATCGCAAAAGGTTTCGCCGCAGATCTTGTTTCTGCACAAGCTCTTCACTGGGGCGCAACAGATGTCTGCATCAATATGGGTGGAGACATGGCCGTATCAACCTCTACAGACTCTGGTTGGAATGTAGACATCCTTTCACCCGTGGACAGATCCGTCATTGAAACAGTGTCCGTAAGGAAAGGCGGAGTTGCATCTTCCTCAATCTCTGCACGAAACCGAAATGGCCAACAATTGGAATCCCATATTTTTTCGGGATCTGACCACTGTGAAGTATCTGCAATTGGCGCCAGCGTGATTGCCAACACCGCAACATGGGCTGAGGTGTGGACAAAATTTGCAATCCTCACCCCCACTTCTCAAGCCATCCAAGAGTTTGATGCGCTGGGTTTAGCAGCACTTATCGTTGATGCGCAGGGAACAATTTTTCGATCATCCGCCTGGAAGGAATTTGTGTTGTGATTGCAGCCTCAAAAGTTTGGTGGAATCTCACCCGAGCGTCAGCAAATGTTGCGTGGGTACTCATTCTTCTCTCCATCATTTGGGGAGTGCTCCTGACAACACGTGCTTTAAGAAAAGTAGACAGACCAGCGTGGCTACGCGACCTCCATTCGTGGCTGGGAGGTCTTGCTCTAGTTTTTACTGGCCTACACATGGTCACACTTGTATTTGACTCATATGTAGATTTCACGTGGATAGATCTTGTTGTTCCCTTTTCCACCACGAACTACGGGCACCAAATTCCTGTTGCACTTGGAATCCTTGGCTTTTACGCGCTTCTTGCAGTGCAGATCACCTCTCTCATGATGAAGAAAATGAGTCAGAAAGTGTGGCACTTGGTGCACTACCTCAGCTATTTCTCATTTGCTGCCGTTGCAATTCATGCCCTCACAGCGGGAAGTGACGTAGGGAAAAAAGTGTTCACCATCTTTTCCATGATTGTTGTGATGATAGGTACAGGAGCATCAGGTATCAGATGGGTATTGGGACGCTACGTCACACGTCGTAGACGTGCTCGTGAATCCGCTGTGGCCTAATCCACCACCACAGAGTTCACCACTCGAACAACATCATCAGCAGAAGCACCTGGCCCGAGAACTCCAGCCACTCCCTCTTCTTGCAACAACGTGATGTCCTGCTGGGGGATGATTCCACCTACGACAACTGGAATCGTTGAACCTCTATCGTGCAGTGCCTGTACAACAAGGGGTGCAAGTGTGAGATGAGCCCCTGACAACATTGACAGACCCACTACATCAACGTCTTCGTCAATTGCAGCGCTGGCAACGGTCTCTGGTGTTTGAAAGAGACCCGTGTAGATCACTTCCATCCCAGCATCACGCAGGATTCTGGCCACCACTTTTACACCGCGGTCATGACCGTCTAGACCAACTTTTGCAACAAGCACACGTAGGGGCATGGCTAGATCACTGGAACTTCAACATGACGACCAAATACGCCACCCAATGTGGACATCATTTCTCCCAATGTCACATGCGCATTCGCTGCGTCAATAAGACACGGCATCAGGTTCTCTTCTGGGTCTTGAGCGGCAATAGCCAAGCGTGCTCGGGCATCATCTACTCGTGAATTGTCACGCTCTGCACGAACGCTTGCGAGTCGTGAACGCTGTAATTTTTCTTGCTCTTGAGTGATGCGCAAAATATCGAGCGAGTCATCTTCGTTTCCTTCAAGGAATCTATTTGCTCCCACAACAATTCTTTCACCTGCATTAAAAGCCCTCTCTAGTTCATAGGCCGAATCAGCAATTCGACCCTGGAACCAGTTCTCCTCTATGCCCTGAATGCAACCTTCCAACATGGAACCATTGCCCAATTCAGAAATTTGACTAAACATTTCTTCGGCAAGATTTTCCATTGTGTTGGTGAGATTTTCCACAAACCAGGACCCGCCCAAAGGATCCGCAACATGAGTCACGTTTGTTTCATATGCAAGCACCTGTTGTGTGCGCAAAGCGATACGCGCAGCCTTCTCTGTTGGCAGAGCTAAAGCTTCGTCCATGGAGTTGGTGTGCAAAGACTGCGCACCACCCATAACCGCAGCAAGTGCCTCTACTGCAGTGCGCACAATGTTTACTTCTGGCTGTTGCGCAGTAAGAGATACTCCGGCAGTTTGAGCATGGAATCTGAGCTGAAGCGAACGCTCGTCTGTGGCGCCATACTTCTCTTTCATCCATCGCGCCCAAATTCTTCGAGCCGCGCGATATTTTGCAATCTCTTCAAAAAAATCAATGTGTGCATTGAAAAAGAAAGACAAACGCGGAGCAAAAGTGTCTACAGGTAGTCCTGCTTGAAGCGCTAGTTCCACATACGCAAAGCCATTAGCCAATGTAAATGCCAATTCTTCTGCGGCTGTAGACCCCGCTTCTCGTATGTGATACCCAGATATCGATACGGAATGCCATCGTGGCATCTCAGACGAGGTGTACGAAATGACGTCCCGAACAAGTCGCATCGATTGACGAGGGGGAAATACAAACTCCTTTTGAGCTTGGTACTCCTTCAATATGTCATTCTGCAAAGTGCCGCCGAGAGCAGCTCGTGGCACTCCTGCAGATTCCGCCTGTGCAATAAACATCGCCAATATTGGCGCGGCAGGTGAATTGATGGTCATTGAAGTTGTTGTCTTGCCTAAATCAATACCTGCAAAAAGGTCTGCCATGTCAACAACAGAGTCAATGGCAACACCGCAGCGACCTACCTCGCCTAGAGACATGGGATCATCCGAGTCCAAGCCCAACAGCGTTGGCATATCGAATGCAGTCGAGAGACCATCGCCACCGGCAGCAATTATTTCCCGGAATCGAGCATTGGTATCCGTAGCAGTTCCGAAACCAGCGAACATGCGCATGGTCCATAGTTTTGAGCGATACATAGAGGCGTAAGGTCCACGTGTATATGGATATACACCGGGAAATTCTGCATCGTCAGGCCCATAGACAGGCTCGAGTGGCACTCCAGACATAGTGGAGAAAGAATCTTGTCGAAGTCGAGCAGATTGGAATGCTCGCTGCCACACAGACCGAAGATTCATACGGGGAGCGTAGCCCCTCTCCTTATTTGACAGAGAAGTGTTCGAATCTCATAAGTCTGAACGAGCAAAAGCGAACTTGATGAAAATAGTGTGAAAAAAGTACTCAGTGCATCAGCACCTGACATGCACGAACACCCACTGGTTCAAGAGAAATGGTGGGCCAGGCAGGGATCGAACCCGCGACCCAGGGATTATGAGTCCCCTGCTCTAACCAACTGAGCTACTGGCCCCTGCGTGGTCATAGACCAACATGGCTCCGGGGGTGGGGCTCGAACCCACGACCGACGGATTAACAGTCCGTTGCTCTGCCAACTGAGCTACCCCGGAAGGGAAATAACAGGTTACCAGCCACCCCCGCTTGCTCCCCCTAGCCAGTTGGCAGAAGTGACTTAGTCGTCTTCAAGGAAACTTCGGAGCCGTTGGCTGTTATTCGGGTGACGTAATCGAGCCAGCGTCTTTTGCTCGATTTGGCGAATTCTTTCTCGGGTCACCCCTTCTTGTTTGGCAACGTCATCCAACGTTTGTGGTGTCCCTGTAGAGATACCGAACCGCTTGTCGAGAATTCGCCTGTCACGCTCGGGCAAATTGTGTAGCTCTGATGAAATTGCATCAACAAGTTGTCGACGCTGCACAGCTTCAACTGGTGAATCTGCATCATTTTTGCCCGCAACACGCTCTCCCCAGGTAGATGAATCGTCATCGGACCCCACTGGCTCATCAAGACTGATGGTTACCGAAGAGATTTGTTTCAACTCATCAATCTTGTCGATAGGAATCAATGTTCTTTCTGACAGTTCGGCATAGGTTGGCTCACGCTTTAGCTCCACAGTCAGATCTCTGTCTGCTTTGGTTAAACGGTTCAACATTTCCA
>JALRGJ010000012.1:0-3792 GCA_023253435.1 Ilumatobacteraceae bacterium
TGTTGTGCCAGTTGTGGGCTTAGTACCACCCACTCTGTCTCCTAGATCAACACTGAAACCTGGAAATAGTTGAGAAATCACGTCTGTCAGGTTTTCACCAATCACCGAATTTCCGTTATACGACGCAAGAACTTTTCTTACAAACACTTGTTTTGCATCTTCACTGTTGGGGAGAACAAACATTGGTCGCAAATAGATGAGTCCCTTTCCTACAGGAACCATCTGCAAGTCTCCATAGGTCACGCGAGAACCACGTTGGTCGAGTGGAGTAATAACTTGGGAGATTTTTGGCTCACTCTCAAATTCAGCAGACACTGTTGCTGGCCCAGGCGGCAATGGTGATTTCACATCAAAAACTGAAATCTTTCCGTATGTCTTCGGGTCACTTGATACCACCATGAAGGAGCGCAGTTCCTTACGTGAATCATCGGATGAATACGGAACAAACGGGCGCACCATGGAGAACTCTCCAATATCGGAGCGGGAGCCGGGGGCATGGAAAATGGAGTAATACGGGCTGAATCGCGTCACGTTTGAATCAATGGCATTGATGGAGTCCACTCCAGGAAGTGAGGAAGCCCCGATAATTCCTGAATTATTAGAGGTTCCCGCAGTTCCCTCTGGCTCTGCTGCAGGCGCCTGAGAGATGCTCCAAGCCGCGTCACGGTTAAAGAACAACGTGGCATCGTCAAACTGGTATCTGCCGTACAAGTTTGTTTGGACACGGAAGAGGTCCTCTGGATAGCGGAAGTGGGCTGCAAGTTCAGCAGGGATCGTGGACTTTGCTGCAAACAGTTTGGGGAAAGCCGACTTCCACATCTTGGCAATCGGATCTTTGGTATCTACCAAATACAACGTGATTTTTCCTGAGTACGCATCAACCACAGCTTTCACACTGTTGCGTACATAGTTAAATGAATGATTTAGTCCGCTGCCAGATGTGAGTTGAGAAACATTTGCAGTCTCTGCATAGGGGTAACGATTACTGGTCGTGAATGCATCAATAATCCACTTCACTTCCCCGTTCACAACCACTGGGTATGGGTCTGCATCAAAGTGAAGGAACGGTGCAACTTTGGCTACTCGGTCTTTCACGTCTCGTACGAGCAATATTTGTGAATCTTCCGTGATCAGACTTGATCCAAAGAGATTGAACTCACCAAAATTCACTGACAATGCAAGTTTGCGCAACAAACTATTGAAGCGAATACCTCCATCGCCCTTAAATGACGACTCGGAAACACCTTCACACTTTTGTTCCTTTTGCGAAGTCTTTACTACGGCATAACCACTTAGACCATCGCCAAAATAAAGTTGAGGCTTTTTCACTTCTAGATCCACATAAGACGGACGTCCGTCGTCTGTGGCAAGACTGGCAGGTGCCGCAATGACCCCACATCCATGGGTATAGATGAGATGGCGGGAAACCCATGTTCTATTGGGTATGCCTTCAGGATTCAGCTCCCGGGAAGCCACCAGAACCTGTTGCACGCGTCCGTCTATTGCATATCGATCAACATCGAGATCTGTGACTCGATAAAAAGAGGTTTGACCTTGATCAAGTGAAAAACGATCCCGCATCTGCACTGGATCTAATTGGCGAACATCCCGCAAAGCTGCATCGTCGGCCGTGACATCGTCTGTAGAAATAGGTTCAAACTTGGTATCTATTCTCTCCACATTGTTGATACCCATAGCAACCTTGGTGGCCTCAATATTGCGTTGAATAAACGGCAATTCACGAGTGCTCACGTTTGGCTGAACAATAAATCGCTGAATGATTGCTGGGTAAGCAGTGCCCGCAACAAGAGCCACCACTACCCATAATCCAATTGCCATTGCAGGTAAACGCCAGCCACGTTGACGAATGTTCCACAGCAACAATGCAGTGACCGCTAGTGAAACAAGGATCATTAAGTTCAATGCGGGAAGCTGAGCATTCACATCTGTATACAGAGCACCTCGTACCACGCTTCGACTTGAGGATGTGAGTTCGTACTTCTGCAACCAATAAGAAGCTGCGCGTAAGAGTGTGCCACCAGCTAACAAGACAGAGAGATGCACCTTGGCTTGTGGGGTAACACGTTGCAATCTGTCTTGAGGGCGAATGCTGCCGTTAATGAAATGGAAAGCGGTAGTGATGATGAACGCCAATACCAGCGCCCCAAATGCCCACGACACCACAAACTGAGCAAAAGGAAGTCGGAAAATATAAAAGCCAACATTTGCCTTAAACAGTGGATCACCTACAGGGAACGCCTGACGATGCCTAAACATCAACCATTCTTCCCACTGGCTAGATGCGGGCAGTCCCAACATCAAACCAATAATCACTGCCAACAAGATCCTCAATTTGCCACGGCTCTTTGCCGTAACTTCACGAATACGCATGATGGTTTGATCTTCAGGAGTATTGGGAAGTGTGAGTGGAGCAACTCTGTCAGCGATCAGCAAGTTCACCCACAAGAACACAAAACTTCCCAGTGCAAATACAACTGCGAGTTCTGCCTTTGCACGAAGAGTTCCCCAGAACACATCGCCTCTACCCACGCTGTCGAACCACAAGACATTGATGTAGAACGAGGACAGCCCACGGGCACTAAAGATCAGAAGAAGAACAGCTCCTACGAGTGCTGATACGAGAATTCGACCGCGAGTGGGCTTCTTGAAAGATGGCCGGCGAAAGACCGGCCCTTGGGGTCCGCGTGGAGGAAGATCTGAAGGGTTACGCACGCATTAGGACGCTAGTCCTGAATGGGGCTCACGAGGCATCGACAGCCAGGATGCGCTGGTGGTTGCTTGTCACCCGTGGGGAATTCATCACCCCGAGTGACCACCCCAGCCAATGAATTGTCCTCGCACTCGCTACAGCATTTAGTGGCGGGATCTACCATCCACGAAATCTTGGTACCTGGTTCAAGAGCCAAGAATCCGCCCTTGCTATACACGGTGCAACCGAGGTCATCGACAAAGGCATCGATCTGTTCCATCTTCCATTTGCGATATACATCACGCATGAGAGCAGCCAGGATCTCTCTATTGCCTTCAGCCTCACCGATGGCGATTCTGGTGTCCTCACGGAAAGCAGCAATCAAGCCGTGCGCCAGTGAAGATGCCACATGATCATGCACAGATTTACTGGTAACGCGCTTTGAGGATCCGCCGGAAGTCTTGACAGATTTCGCACCCTCTCCTGCAATTGTCATGGCATCGTCATCGATGGCCTGGGCATAACGCTCGGCGTGTTCTTTTACGGTTCCCAAGATTGCATCCATCTCTAATGAGGAACGCTTTCCACGTAAATGCTCAAGAACATTGTTCTGCTCGTCAGCCAATACGCGCTTTAGTTTTCTGGCAATTGACACCACATGCTTGGCAAGAATTTCATCTCGAGACTTGAAGAGAGCAGGGTTGGCCTTGATGACCGCAGGTTTGGCCACAGTCTTTGACTTCTGTACTTTTTCAGCCTTTGCCGTTTTCGGAGATTCAACTGCATTCTTCTGAGCGATTTCGTTTTTCGCTTTTGAGGCAACATTAGTTGTAGAACTTGCCCTCAACTTGGCGAAGATGTCATCAACTTCTTTCACTTTTGCTGCGGAAGATACCGGTTTTACTTCTGGCGCTTCATTGACTTCTTCTTTTTCTGAAGAGACTTCTGGAGCAATCGCCTCAGATTTACGTGGACGACTAAACAAACTCACCACGTTTGAAGGTGCGGGGTCGTCTTCGGCTTCGTCTTGAACGCTTTCAATCACATGATCATCAGTGGCATCGGTCTCAGTATGTGAAACA
>JALRGJ010000012.1:3802-18411 GCA_023253435.1 Ilumatobacteraceae bacterium
ATGAACTGGATGCTCTACTGAAGCGCTATCTGATACTTCTGCAATGACTTCCACTTCGAGGGCTTCATCTACTGGCAGTTCTTCAACTGCCACTTCTTCTATGACCACGTTTTCGTGAACTTCATCAATAGGAATATCAATGACGGAAGATGAGTGAGACGATGCAGGAGCTGAATCCACTATCTCTGCGGTCTCTTGATCAAATGCCTGGACTGACGGATGAGCAGGATTAATCACTGGGATTGGTCCTGTTGTGGGCGACAAATCCACAATGAATTCAGGCTCATCGTGAGCATCAGTTAATCCACCAATGACATCTTCACTGGCCAAACGTGCACGTTCGAATGCGTTCAACAAACGATCACGCCCATGCAGTAACTGCTCTATTTGTGCACGAGCAGCTTCCCTACGTCGGGACAACTCAGACAAAACTTTTTCGCGATACTCACGTGCTTCATGCACCATGTCGCGACCCTGCTGCTTTGCCAAATCGATTTCTGCTTCTGCATCACGAAGAGCATCTTCATGAATACGTGAAGCTTCCAGTTGGGATGCTTCGCGCAAACGCGCTGCTTCTTCTGCCGCATCTTTCACTAGACGAGTTGCAGATTCTTCGGCACGCTCACGTATTTGGTTGCTTGCATCTCGTGCAGTGGTGAGAACACGTGCGGCTTCTTCACCAAGAAGTGTGGTCACTGTTTCTTCATCGAGGCGACCAGGTGCAGAGAGCCCGCGAGTTTGCATGGCACGTAATTCACCCTCAAGAAAACGTTCGCGCTCTTGCAAACGTGCAAGTTCCGCCGCCACCATGCGGAGAAAATCACGAACTTCGCCTTGGTCGTAGCCCCGTTTATTGACAGGAAAAGAGGCAGAACCGACCGCGGCGGGAGACGAGGGATCTGGACGCGAAAAAGAAATAGCCATTTGGCGTCCACAGTAGGACCCCGTGGGGGGTCATTTGTGGCATTTATCCACAGGCTGGACCTATTTTCTTATCGGCAAAGGGTCTCCGCCGTGGGCTCGGAGAGCCTTCAGAGCCTCATTAAGAGTTGCCACCTGAACAATTTTGACCCCAGAGCCGGCGGCCTTACGAGCAGCCGCAACCTCCTCATCGGTCTGACCAGCTGGTACCAGAAACAGTGATGCTCCAGCATCACGCACGGCTACTGCCTTTTGCTCGAGCGCTCCGATAGCTCCCACTGAGCCATCAGTATTGATGGTGCCAGTAGCTGCAACACCCCGAGATCCCATCAAGTTTCCCTTGGTGAGTTCATCGAGAAGTGCCAATGTAAATGCCAGGCCCGCTGACGGGCCCCCAATGTCTGTAGTGGAAAAGTTGACTTCAAACGGCAGAGTCACAATACGCGTGTCTGCAGGTACGAAACCGATGATGGCTTTTTCAGGGTTGTCGGGATTCGCAATGAGTTGAACTTTTTTCTTTACTGCACTCTTCGGATCAGTTTCAACAAGTTGACCGGTGACGGAATCAATGGAATAGGGGATCACAGTAAGTGTGAGTGTCTCACCGACTGTTCGCGAAGCCAGCTGTGTAGCTAACGCATCAAGGGTTGGGGTTTCAACGCCATTGACATGGGTGATGGTGTCTCCCACTTCTAATCTCTTGCAAGCAGACAACAGAGTTGGTTTTTTCTCACAAACAAGATCTTCAACGACAACTGTTCCCATCTTCATAGTCGCATCAAGACCTAGTTTTTTCATTGCTACATATTCAGCAACCTGTTTTGCCCCAAACATTTTTTGAAATCCAACACGACGAGAGTCGGAAGGTGTTTGCTTACCAAAGTGTTCCGTGTATGTCTGAACATCTACATGAGGATCTAACCAGCCCATCAGTGCATCGAGCACGCTAAGCCTTCCTCCAAATGCCGTGACGAACCGAATGCTGTTATCGGGAACAAATCGCTCTGGTACCACACCTCCTTCTGCAACTGGCATAAATCCAATGCGTGGTGACACCTCATTTGCTTCACCCGGTGCCATCTCCCATCTCTGAATGCGGATGACAGACATCACTAACACCACCGCCAATATGAGCCACGAAATAGTCACCAATGGCAAAGCCACCGTTAATGTCTTGGCTCTCGACCTCTGGAGGTCTGGTGCTGGCGATACGCTGAAGTCGTTCATGGTTTCTTTGGTCTTATCACGGTCTCTACTTGCAACGTCGGCAACCGGAACTGCCGTGCGCGCAATCTGGGTGATCGCTCTCGCACTGGTGGCTCTGGCTATTGCCGACCGTATGAAGCCTGCCACTCCCAAGCGCACAATCCCCGTTCGGGTGGACAACAAACGCACACCTTTATATAAAGAGCCGGAGCAGCAACATAGACGGCGAGCACTAGCTCAATTTTCCCTCGGGGCGCTGTTTTTGGGGGCCTTGATCGCATCGTTGCTGGGCTTAATTCTCACCCTTGTGTTTGAGGTCGTGGGCGGCCTTTTACAGGCGTAATTCATGAGTTCATCATCTACACACGATGATCGTTTTCTCATTATTCAAGCAGGATTCTCTGGTGACCTAGATCGTGTGATGTTGGGGCTCACCCACTCACATGAAGATGTAAGAGCTAGCGCCTTGCGTTCACTTCACAGAATGTCTGCACTGCCACCAGACACTCTGAAATCATGTCTCACCGATTCTTCTGCAACAGTGCGCAGAACTGCGGTGGAATTATCTCCACCATTTGTAGACATTGACATTTGTCCTCTCATCAATGATTCAGATGTTTTTGTCTGTGAGATGACTGCATGGGCCTTAGGTGAGCGACAATCTCCCACCGATAATGAAATTGAAACTTTGATTCATGCAACACTCACTCACTCAGAGATGGTGGTAAGAGAAGCAAGTGCCGCATCGCTCGGGTCATTAGGAGACCCACGGGGCTTGCCTGCCATTCTTGCTGCATGCTCAGATAAGCCCGCCGTACGCCGCCGTGCCATCTTGGCGTTGGCACCATTTGAGGGTGATGCAGTGGAATCCGCTTTACGAATTGCGCTTGAAGACAATGACTGGCAAGTTCGTCAGAACGCAGAAATTTTGTTGCATCCTCGTGAGTAATTATTTATGAATTGAAAGAGCTGACAATCTCAGTTGCTCGCACTCATCTCTGACAAAACAACCCAAGATGTGATCATTGATTAATCCCATGGATTGCATAAACGAATACATTGTGGTGGGACCCACAAATTTCCATCCTCGCTTTTTCAAATCTTTTGAGAGTGCGATTGCAGACGGTGATGTAGTCGCAAGACCTGAAGGGTGCGAAGACATTCCATCTTGACCAAATGGAATGTCTGGTGCAAACGACCAAAAATAAGTGGTCAGACTTCCCACCTCAGAAATCAATTCCTGAGCTCGCACAGCATTATTGATTGTTGCTTCAATCTTTCCTCTGTGCCTCACAATCCCTGAATCTTGAAGCAAACGTTGAATATGTTTTTCATCAAATCGAGCAACGACGGGGATATCAAAATTCTCAAAGACTTGGCGAAAATTCTCGCGCTTTCGCAAAATGGTGATCCAGGACAAGCCAGACTGAAAACCCTCGAGGCACACTTTCTCAAAAAGTGCCGTATCGGAGTGGACTGGTCTTGCCCACTCAGTGTCGTGATATCTCTGATACTGAGCGTCTTCCCCGCACCACCAGCACCTGTGATCACCAGAATCCGTGGGTCGTAACCATTCATTCATGCGCAGGAGAGCGTAAAGGTTTCCCCACGTCCACCTATTTGCCTACTACAACAAAATAGTACGGTGGCGTACATGGCAAAAGAATCAAGCATTCCGGGGTTCACCAATGCCCGGCTCTGGTTGGTACTTGGTTCTCTCATGATGGCAGTGATGCTCGCATCTCTAGAGACATCAATCATTGCAACTGCACTTCCAAAAATTATTGGAGAGTTCAATGCGTTTGAGAGTTACTCGTGGGTGGGCACTGCATACATCGTCACTTCTGCAATCAGTACTCCACTGCTTGGCAAATTGTCAGACCTTTATGGTCGAAGAATGATTTTTCAGATCACAATGTTTGTCTTTCTGGTGGGCTGCATTATGTGTGGTCTTGCAAACACCATCGGTCAGTTAATTGCAGCAAGAGCTTTTCAGGGAATGGGGGGCGGGGGCGTACAGGCGCTTGCATTTGCTGTGCTTGGTGACATACTGCCGCCTCGAGAGCGTGGAAAATATGTTGGTTACTTCACTTTGTCATTCGTGGGATCTGCACTTCTTGGCCCACTAATTGGCGGATTCATTATTGATCACTTTTCCTGGGAATGGATTTTTCTTTTTAATATTCCCTTCATTCTTGCGGTGATGATTAGTTGTCATTTTGCGTTGCGACTTCCCTTTAAAAGAAAGACGGCAAAACTTGATCTCATGGGAGCGGCACTCTTGTCTGCCAGCATTGGTTGCCTCATGGTTGCGTTGGAGTATGGACGTAATGGATGGACACAACAAAATGTTCTCGTTCTATTTGCCATTTCAGTAGCAACACTCATTTTCTTTTTGATCGTTGAGCAACGAGCAGTGGAGCCAATGATCCCGCTTCGTTTGTTTTTAAACCCAGTTGTGAGAACTGCAGCCTTACTAGGTATGTGCGCTGGTGTGGTCACATACGGTGCGGGCACATTTCTGTCGTTGTACTTTCAAGATTCCCTATTTGTCTCACCCACTGAATCTGGACTGCGTAGTGCGCCCCAAATGTTGGGCGTTACTGCCGCAACTTTTTACATCGGACGAAGGATTGCTCGGACTGGGAAGTACAAGATGTACCCCATCATTGGCGCCAGCGTTTCAGTGATTGCAATGTTGGCGGTGGCTCAAATTGATGGGCAAACAAAATATGTATTTCTCATTGTTCCCATGATTTTGATGGGGTATGGAACCGCCTCCATTTTCACATCAACATCTATTGCAAGTCAGAACGCAGTTGAATTTCATGACTTAGGAGTCGCTACCGCAACAGTGATGTTTTTACGCACATTGGGCGGATCACTAGGGCTTGCCCTCTTTGGCACCATTTTGAACTCAACAATTAGACGAGAGATTCCACAACGAATCGGTCTTGCTCCAGAGAAAGCGTCGAGCATTATTAGATCGCCGGAAGACATTAAAAATTTGGCACCTGCTCCAAGAGCCGCAGTGGTTGACAGTATTGCTCTCGGAGTGAGTCATATTTATTATGTATGTGCCGTTGTGATGTTGCTTGCGGTTGTCTTTGCCTTGGTTCTTCCAGAAAAAGAACTGAGAGCACGTGCTGGTCTCTCCGATGCTTTAGAGAACGCTGCCGCTGAATAACTAACTGTTCGCAGTTGGTGAAATTTCGTTCACCAAATTGAGAGCCAAGCTGAAGCCGCGGTCTTGATCGGAACCAGGTGAAGAATTCACTACAACAACTGTTTCTAATTTCTTATTGACAACAATTGCTTGACCATACAGACCAAGTGCACTGATGGTGTCTGGCTCTAATTTCCACCAATGAGAACCGTATTCATCGGTTGTGGCAGAACTTTGTACAGCAAACAAGGCCCACTTGCTACTCACTATTTGTTGATCATTCCACCGACCGTCATTGGCATATAGCCAACCAAATCGTGCGAAGTCTCTTGGTGTTGAGTTTGCCCCAACTCCCCCTACCCATACTCCTGCCTTGTCGAGTGTGAGCGAAGTACTGAACATCCCCAAAGGTATGAATAATTTCTCACGGAGGAATGTGTTCAATTTTTGTGTGCTCCCTACTTTTTTCGTCAAATAGGCCGCCAAGATGGCGGAGTTTCCGGTGGAGTAATTGAATTGTGTTCCTGGTGCATGCAGAAGCGTCTTATTGGCCGCTAGGTGTGCCGCACCTTGTGGATGGGTGAGAAGTTTCACCGGATCGCCCTCGTCCCAGTCTTCTTCCCACTGCAGACCGCTCTCCATGTGCAACATTTGATCCACAGTGATTTTGGAACGTGGATCATCCTTTGACCAACCGTCGTACAAATTGCTATCCGAGACATTCAAATATCCCTCGTCAATTGCAATTCCGATTGCTGTGAACAAAATGCTTTTTGCAATGGAAAAAGAACGGGCAACGGTGTCTTTTGTATATAACGGCGAGTACTTCTCATAAATGATTCGGCCGCGATACACGACAACTGCAGATTGCACTGCAGGAGCATCTTCGTATAACTGCAACTCTGGATCGATCCGTTGACGCAAGGACTCAGGGTCAACAAACTCGGGAATTACCCCCTTTTCCCATTGTTTTCCGGGAAATGTTCGACTTTGAGGACCAGACCTCGCGTTTTCAGTTCCTACACCACATGAAGTTAAAACTCCCGCAAGCACTATGGGAACCAACAATCGCTTCATGTAAACATGTCTACAAGAATTAGGTATGGTTCCCTCATGGCAAAACTCAGTGGTGAATATCTCCCCAGCACTTCTGAGTGGGTGAGGAATCAAATTGACGAATACGAGTCAAGTGGTGGCACTCAGGGCAACACTCTTCTCGATACAGGAATCCCCGTCATCATTGTCACCATGCGTGGTGCTCAATCAGGGGCCGTCAGAAAAATCGCTCTCATGCGTGTTGAACATAATGGTCAATATGCACTTGTTGCCTCTAAAGGTGGTGCACCAGATAATCCAAACTGGTACCGCAACTTGCTAGCGCATCCGTCTGAAGTGTTAATCCAAGACGGGCCAGAACCATTCTTTGTCACTGTTAGAGAAGTAACGGGCCACGAATACGACGAATGGTGGGAACGTTCTGTAGAGGTCTTTCCGCAATACCTCTCGTACAAGGAAAAGACCAGCAGAAAAATCCCGCTCCTCGTTGCAGACCCTGTGTAAATATCAGACATCTACACTGTGTTCTATGGCAACTGTCAGCACATACGTCAACACAGCAGGAAAAACTGAAGAGCAATTCAATTTCTACGCCAAAGTTTTTGGGACTTCCATCACAACGCTTCTTCGTTTTAGCGACTTTGGGATGGATCATCTGCCAGAGGAAGAACGCAATGGAGTGATGCATATTGTGGTTCCCATTCTCGGGGGACATTTATTGATGGGAACCGACATGTTGCCGTCTGCAGGGCACCAAGTTCGCATAGGTAACAACACCACCATTCAATTAGAGCCAGATTCACGCGAACAAGCCGATGAGCTATACGCACAACTCTCCGAACAATCAACTGAAAACTCCGGTGGCATGGCCGACATGGATTGGGGTGCGTACTGGGGAACATGTCTCGACAAGTACGGCATTCGATGGATGATCAATTTTCCTAATGCTCAATAAGAACTAATTCTGTGGTCGTCCCGTTGTAGCCGCTAACAGTCCGAGCCCAAGAAAAATAAATCCAGACACATAGCGGCGTACAAAATAAACAGACTGTCCCCGAAGCAGAACTTCACGAAGTGAACTTGCCATCAATGAATAGCTGCCATTAAAAAGAGTTGCTAACACCACAAACACAACTCCCAACATGAACGACTGAACCTTGGCATTTGAGGCATTGGTATCTATAAATTGCGGAAAGATCGACAAGAAAAACAGAGTTGTTTTGGGATTCAACGTGTTAACAAAAATTCCCTGCCTGAATATTTGAGGCAACGAAACATGAGAATCATCTGATCCCAGGCTGCTTGGCCTGGTCATTAACGTACGAATTCCTGTGTAGATCAGGTAGACAACGCCGGCCCATTTGATGGTATTGAACAATTCAACAGATGTGGCCAGAACTGCACTCACACCAAGTGCAGCAAATGTGGCCTGCACCATGTCTCCCACTTCAAGACCTGCTACCGCAACTAGGCCAGCTGTCCTCCCGTCGGCCAAAGTGCGATTGACCAGAAATAGCACTGCAGGACCGGGGATGAGAAGTAATGCAACCGTGGCACCCATGAAGGCAAAAAGCGTGGACAGTTCAGGCACGTATGAGTCCTTCTCCACAGCGCAAAAAAATCACCTCCCCACTTTACGGGTTGGCATGTGGGGCTGATAAGACTGCACCAGGAAATAGAGGTGTGAAATGTCTGAAATATTCCCAGCAATTAGTGAATGGCTACTTCAAGTTGACGAAGAAGTAATTGAGCCCAATCTTCCCATCATTGATCCTCATCATCACTTATGGCCTGAAGGTGGCGCACTCCCCTATGGCTTAGATGAACTAAAGCAAGACATAAAATCTGGCCACAACATTGTGAATACCATCTTTATGGAATGCGGTGCGGCGTATGCCAAAGGTGGACCTGAAGAGTTTGCACCGGTAGCAGAAACAAAATTTGTTGCGGAAGTTTCTGCAAATGATCCTGAACATCTCATCGCAGCAATTGTTGGCCACATTGATCTTCGGCTATCCCACCGAGATGAAATTCTTGATGCCCACATCGAAGCCGGAAACGGATTATTTCGCGGCATAAGGCACGCGTTATCTCGAGCAGATTTCCCAGAGGGCCTCATGATTCCAGGTGGAGCGCCACAAGGTTTGTATAAAGATGCAGATTTTGTTACTGGTGTGCGACGACTAGGAGAGCGAGGGCTGACATACGATTCATGGCACTATCACTTTCAGAATCCAGAATTTCTCGAACTTGCGCGTTCTGCACCAGACACGGTGATGATCCTCGATCACTTTGGCACTCCACTACTTGGTCATCATTTTGCCGGCCAGGAAGACTCCATTTTTGAGCAATGGAAGAAAGACATCACTGCAATTGCAGCCTGCCCAAACGTGTACGCCAAAGTGGGTGGTCTTGCCATGCCCGATAATGGCATTGGTTGGATGGGGTCGTCTCGTCCGCCTACTTCAGACGAATACGTGGCTCGACTAGGAAAGTTTTATCACCACATCATTGAGGCTTTTGGCCCTTCTCGATGCATGTTTGAATCAAACTTCCCCATCGACCGATTCTCGGTGAGTTACAAAATTCTGTGGAACGCCCTCAAAAAAATGTCTTCAAAGTATTCAATGAGCGAGCGTGCTGACCTCTTCTCAGAAACAGCACGGCGCGTGTACTCGTTATAGATGCCATGTCTATGAGAGACTGAAAATCTCAGGTGAGCCGGGAAGTCTGGTCGGCATAAGGACAACTCATGGCTCAAAAAGGCTCGCCCTCAACATCACAAAGCATTGCCCCGCTGCGGGATTTCCTCAAAAGTGAATCTGCCGGTGGAGCAGTTCTGCTTGTTGGGACTCTGGTAGCACTCATTTGGGCAAATTCACCACTACGGGATTCCTATTTTGAACTGTGGAACTCTCATCTATACATCCATGTAGGCGCACTTCACCTTGACATGGACCTCAGACATTGGATCAACGATGCCCTAATGACGATTTTCTTTTTTGTTGTTGGTTTGGAAATCAAACGAGAAACAACATCAGGTCATCTTGCTGGACGTGAAAAAATTATGTTGCCACTCTTTGGTGCGTTGGGGGGGATGGTCATACCCGCGCTCATCTACGTATCAGTAGCTGGATCAGTTGCCTCTCGCGGATGGGGTGTGCCAATGGCTACAGATATCGCACTCGCTGTGGGGTTGCTCTCAACCCTCGGAAAAAAGGTGCCGAGCAATTTGCGTTCATTCTTGCTTGGACTTGCTGTTGTAGATGACATTGCAGCAATCCTGGTAATTGCAATTTTCTACTCTTCCGGAGTCTCTGGAAGTTGGTTGATCATCGCTCTACTAGCTATTGCCTTCACATTTGCATTGCAAAAAATGAATCTACAAATGATTTCTGTCTACGTAGTGTGTGGTGTCGTCTTATGGTTTGCACTGCATGAAGCTGGGGTTCACGCAACTATTGCCGGAGTCATCATGGGACTACTGACTCCTCTTATTCCAAAAAAGGGAACATCATTAACAGATAGTGAGGAAGATGTTCATCCAAATTCTCCCGGATCAGTTTCTGTACTTGAGTGGTTGGAACATCTCTTGCATCCTTGGAGTGCTTTTGTCATTGTTCCTCTTTTTGCCTTGGCCAATGCAGGTGTAGAGATAGGAAGCGATTCAATTCAAGATGCCCTCACCTCACGCATTGCTTGGGGCATTTTTGCTGGCCTTGTGATGGGCAAACCAATCGGAGTATTCCTGGCATCTATCTTTGCCAAGCGAATCAAAGTTGCTCAATTACCCAGCGGAGCTTCTAAATCTCAAATTCTTGGAATCGGTCAAACCGCAGGTATTGGCTTCACCGTTGCAATCTTTATCAGCGAACTCGCATTCACTACGGAGCAACACCGAACAGAGGCGAAGATCGCAATTCTTTTTGCATCTGTTGTGGCAGCACTATTGGGAATGATCATTCTGAAATTTCAGAAGGAAAACCGGAGTTAATTACATCTCGTAGCGATACACATTGGTCTCTCGCGCGACAAAACCCAAACGTTGATATAAGCGATTTGCAGCTTCACGTGATGGACGTGAAGTGAGATCTACTGTCACAGCTCCACGAGCACGAGCTTCTTCAATCGCTGCTTTGTTTAACGCTTCTCCCACACCATGACCACGGGCTTCTGCGTCAACAACTACGTCTTCAATCCATGCTCTCATCCCAGTAGGAATCCGAAATGTGGCCAAAGTGAGAGAACCCACGATTCGCCCGCCAAGCCTTGCCACAAAAAACGCAGTAGATGGATTCATCACAATTTGTGCAATCTCATCATCTGATGGTGCTGGGTTAGACGAAGACAATTGAGGAATCAGTCGATCCATTGCTTCACGCAAATCTGGAGTCACCACGCTCACTTGTTCAACAACAACTGACATGCGTCAACCTTGCCACATTTGGCCTAAAATCTCTTGAATTTGCTAAAAACAATTGTCCGATAGAGGGGAATTTGGGCGATAGATTTCAGTCTTAATGACGGCTCAAGATCACGTTCGCTGGTTATCACAGCCACAACTTCAGACACCCACCATCATCGCTGGGTTCAATGGTTGGAACGATGCAGCCGACGCTTCCAGCACCGCAATTCGCACGTTGATTCAAGCGTGGAATGCAGAACCCCTTGCAGAGATTGATCCAGAGGAGTTCACCGACTTCGCCACGATTCGTCCGTCTGTGAAAATCGACAACGGAATAACACGTTCCATTGTGTGGCCCAAAGTAAGTATGTGGCATGCCAGCACACCTGGTGCAGATGTCATCTTGCTCTTAGGTCCAGAGCCAAGCTTGAAGTGGAGACTTTTCTCTGAACAGATTGTTCATGTAGCGCAGCATTTCAATGCCCATATGTTGGTCACAATTGGAGCTCTTCTCGCAGATGTTTCCCACCGTTCCGATGTTCAGGTGTTGGCCACAGCTAACGACGATGCCACTATCGACCGATTTGAACTCAGTAGATCACGCTATGAAGGCCCTACCGGCATCATCAGCGTGGTTCATGACGGTTTCCTCAACGCATCAATTCCTGGTGTGTCACTTTGGGCGGCGGTCCCAGCAATTGCATCTCAAATTCCATCTCCTAAAGCCGCTAATGCTCTTATCGCAAGAGCTTGTGAAATTATCGGTACCCCTGCACCACTGTCATATCTTCACAATCAGGTTGTTGCCTATGACCACAGAGTTGAAGAAATGATCGACGATGACGAAGACCTCCGTGAGTATGTAGAACGTCTCGATGAGTTGGGTGAAGATGCATTCGGAGTGGAGAATCCCAATCAACTGGAATTCGAATTCTCAGACAATCAAGACATCACTGAAGACGACGGTGCTGTACTTGCAGATGAAGTAGAACAATTCCTACGAGATCAAGACAAGAACTAACTAGTCCTCTGGAATACCGCGCCACAATTCTTCTCGCGGGGCATCAAAAGTGGCTGGACGAATAGTTCCATTAATTGCTTCAAACGCCATGTTGCCCCACCATTGAGCACCCGCAGTGGGAGTGGGAAGTTCATGGGGACCAAACCAACCCACATCTGCAGTCTCTAAAGGATGACCTGAGAGAGTGCCACCCACTGCTTTCATATGAAACAGCAACATGTACATCCCGAATCGCGAGAAGCCCATTCTCATTCCATCTACCACGCCTAACAACTGCAGTGGCTCGGCATGAATGCCCGTTTCCTCTTCAACTTCCTTCATGGCAACTTCAGCAGGCGAATATCCAACATCTGCCCAGCCGGTGGGATAGAGCCATACCCCACTGTCTTTTCGTTGAACAAGAAGAATTTTTCCTTCGTCATTGCCAACAATGCACCCGATCGCAACTTTGGGAGTGACATATCCGGGAACACCTTCCCCAATTGACTCCATCCACTCTTGAACAAAATGGTCTTGCTCTCTGCGAATTTCAAGAGCATCATCAGCGGAAGATTTGATATCCGACGCAACCTTGAGAACTTCTTCGTAACGTTCGCGTTCATACAAACTTTGAGTGAAACCCATTCCGGTTCTTGCAATTGCCGCAAGAGTCTCGCTCCACCTAATGAGATCTCTCGTAAAGTCAGTTGGTTGCGCATCTCCCACATCCAACACCGTAGCCTTTTGAAAGTCGACTATTTCTCCCGCAAGGCAAAGATAATCGCCCGTGAAATCTCGATTTTGTATGACGAATCAGTGACCTTTTGTCCGTCTGCCTGACGAACATAAAAAGCGTCCACTACCTCATTGCCAAGCGTAAGAACTCGGGCATGTCTGATATCTAGCCCTAAATCAGCAATCGCCTTTGTGATCCGATGCAAGACACCAACTTGATCCGGTGCACGTACCTCTAAGAACGTTGCATTAGATGAAGCTGCGTCATCAAATCGAACAGCCGGAGGTGCGGGCGGAGCAGCAGACATTGGCCTACGTGGCCGAGAATGCGCTGCTCGCTCTGCAATTCGTGAATCCAGCGCAAGTCGGCCAGATAGGGCAAGTTCCAGATTGTGAACAATTGGCGCCCAATCAATCTCTAATGCAGACCCCACACGAAACTCCGATGCAGCCATCCCCTGTTCATCTGAGTGTGCCTCTGCTCCCAACACGTCAAGGTTGTGCAAGGCCAATACCCCGGCAACTTTGCTAAATGTTCCCGGAGCGTCAATACTCACCACGGTCACCCTGTCTGAAAGAGTGCGCACAGCAAATGAACCTGCGGCCATGAGTTCAAGGACCTCGGCATCTGGAAATAAACGCCAAGAGTCGTTGCTCATGTCTCCACCACCAAGAACATGATGAACTCTCTCCACTAATAGGGAGATGAGCTCTGCTTTCCAATCACTCCAAGCAGAGGGACCAGTTGCCAATGAATCTGCGATAGTCAGCGCATGTAAGAGATCAAGCACGAGTCCTGATCCAACATTCTTTGCAACCATTGAGATAGTGGCGTCGTCGGAAAGGTCGCGCCTGGTGGCTGTGTCTGCTAGCAACAAATGATGTTCAATCAGCTTTGACACAATCTCTTGGTCTGATTCAACAAGACCCATCCGCATACCAATAGGGCCAAATAGCTCTACTCCAACGTCGGTGTGGTCTCCCTCATATCCTTTTCCAAGATCGTGGAATAATGCTCCCAAAACTAAGAGATCAGGGCGAGACACACGATCTTGTAATTGCGAAGCATTTGCAACCGTTTGCCATAGGTGTCGATCAACGGTGTATTTATGAAATGCATTGCGCTGGGGTTTACTTCTTACCGGTTCCCACTCAGGTAACACACGAACAATCAGGTTGCGTTGATCAAATGATTCAAGAACCGGAATGGCTTTTTCACCTTCCAAGAGCAAAGCAACTAAATCTTCACTAGCTCCCGCTGGCCAAGGGTCTGGCCACACGGGCGACAAATTACCCAAACGGTCAAGGGTGGATCTATTAATTCGCACACCTAAACGTGCAGCAACAGCTCCTACTCGAAGAAGCAATGTTGGATCGTGAGAAACATCAACGGATTGATCTAAGTGAATTTCACCTTCAATTAATTGAATTCCAGGAGCAAGTAATTGAGGAATGGAAGATCGTGATGTTGGTGGATCTAACTGAGCCCATGCTTCATCTGAAATCCACGAGACACGCCTCCCCACTTCCGCAATTCGGGCCATTAATTCATCATCTGATGTATATCCAGCAAGTTGTGCGACTGCAGATTGATCTTCAAGTCTGAGTACTTCAGTTGCTCGGCCAACATGTTGGTGAAGTGCAACTCTCACATTCAGCAAAACCTCGTTCGCATCTTCTAACGCGTGCTGATCGCCCTCTGACAATTGAAGACCGGCCTCAATGGCCCACTTCAGTGCATGGATATCACGCAGGCCACCCATACTCTCTTTCAGATTCGGCTCTAAGAGAAACGCAAGTTCGCCGTGAGTGGCATATCTCTCAAGGATTCGCTGGTGCAATTCCACTAGCCAAGAATTTCCCTTTTTGTGCCAACTCTCGCGAGCCTGAGAGATCACTTCATCTCCAAGTGTTGCATTGCCCGCAAGGACACGTGCGGTGACAAGTGATGTGGCTGTATCTAGATCTGTTAAACACAATTGCAACACTTCTTTTGGAGTGCGAACTGCATGTCCCAATTTGATTCCGGCATCCCACAGCGGATACCACAAAAGCGACGCAACTTCAGAAATATCTTTCACGGATCGATGAACAAGCATGAGATCAAGATCACTATGTGG
>JALRGJ010000121.1 GCA_023253435.1 Ilumatobacteraceae bacterium
GGACGAGAGGACGCTCCGCCGGAACAGGCAGCAAGGCTCAGAATTGCCAGTGAGCCCACTGCCCTCAACAACTGTTTCTGAGGCACAATGCGCATTCCTCCAAAGTAGTCAAAAAGTGACTACATGAGCAAGAGCGATAGATTAAGTCCATGGCTCGCAAAGATGCGCAACTAGCACGCAATGTTGTGTTGTCTCTGATAGTGCTTGAACCACGTCATGGATGGGCACTACAGGAGGAGCTCGCCCCTAGTGGCGACATTGGCAGAGCGTGGTCACTCTCTAAGCAACTTGTGTACAGAGCAATTGACACACTTGAATCAGATGGATTGGTCAAGCGGGCGGCTCCAAAAGATGGAGGCGGAGCTGACCGAGTAGTGGTGACACCTACTGCCAAAGGTAAGCGAGTGACAGGCAAATGGTTAAACATGCCTGTTGAACATCTTCGTGATGTTCGGACAGAACTCGTGCTGAAAGTAATGATGCGCAACAGATACGGGCTGCCACAAAAACCGTTTTTGCAGGCTCAAAGAGAACACTTTGCCCCTTTGATTAAAGCAATCGAAAATTCGAAAGACTCATCACCTGTAGGACTATGGCGACAGGAAAGTGCAACGGCCGTGATGCGTTACTTATCTGAATTAGATAAGAAGAGTTAGCCACCCAAATACGCTTCGCGCACCGCAGGGTCGTGCAACAGATCGTGACCTGTTCCGGTCTTCACGACGTTTCCGGTTTCTAAAACGTAACCGCGGTGAGCAGTACGCAACGCCTGAGTTGCATTTTGCTCCACCATCAGAACAGAAATGCCTTCAGAATTGATCTGTTTGACAATCTGAAAGATTTGAGCAATCAACATGGGAGCAAGGCCCATAGAGGGTTCGTCTAGCAGCATCAAACGGGGCCTACTCATCAAGGCGCGACCAATAGCCAACATCTGTTGCTCTCCGCCAGACAATGTTCCGCCGAACTGGGTAATGCGCTCACGTAAGCGAGGAAACAAGGTGAGTACGTGCTCAAGATCTTGTGCCTTGTGATTGCTCTTATACCCGCGGATATAAGTGCCCATCTCTAAGTTTTCTCGCACGGTCATTCCGGGGAAAATTCCGCGACCTTCTGGAGCTTGGCAAATTCCTCGGGCCACTCGATCATGTGGAGCCAATTTGGTGATGTCTTCACCCTCGAAAAAGATGTTTCCTTGCGCAACCGGGCGTACACCAGAAATGGTGCGCATCGTTGTGGTTTTACCTGCGCCATTGGCACCAATCAGCGAAACTACTTCTCCTTCATTAATTGAAAAAGAGATCCCCTTTATGGCTTCAATCTTTCCGTAAAAAACGTGGAGATCGCGCACCTCTAATAGTGCAGATGATGAACTCATTGTGCATCCTCCTCTGGCGCTCCAAGATACGCAGCGATGACATCTGGATTTGCACGAACTTCTTCTGGCAAGCCTTCTGCAATCTTTCGACCGAAATCTAAAACGGCAACTCTGTCACTAATTTTCATCACGACATCCATGTCATGTTCAATCAGCAATACTGTGTAACCCTGTGAACGGACATTGAGAATCAATTGGTTGAGCTCTTGTTTTTCTGCCGGGTTAAAACCAGCAGCTGGCTCATCGAGGCAGAGAAGTTTTGGATTAGTTCCGAGTGCACGTGCAATCTCTAATCGACGCTGATATCCGTACGGCAGATTTTTAGCCGCGACTTCCGAATAGGCATCGATCCCCACGAGTTGCAACAATTCAAAAGCTCGCTCACGACTCTGCTTTTCTTCTTTGCGACTACGTGGAATACCCGAAATTGCGCCCAGAACGCTTGTCTTGCTGTGGGCATCTACGCCCACCATGACATTCTCTAACGCGGACATATCGGAGAACAGTCGAATGTTCTGGAAGGTTCGTGCGATCCCGCGTCGAGTGATCTGATAACGCTTTAAACCTGCCAGAGAGTCACCGTCAAAAGTGACTGTTCCTTTGGTAGGTGCGTACACGCCTGTGATCACGTTGAAGCACGTTGTTTTACCCGCACCGTTGGGACCAATCAGACCAAGGATCTCACCTTTCTTGATGTTCAGCGAAACATTTTCAAGGGCTGTTACACCGCCGAATTGCATGGTGACTGCATCAACATTGAGAAGAGTTTCAGACATTGCTCTCCCCCTTCTGAGAGATCCCGGCCGCAGCACTCCTGCGAGGAATGATTCCTTGTGGGCGGAACACCATCACTAAGACCAACACAACACCAAACACGAAGTAACGCTGCTCCGAGAAATTTCGGAATCGCTCTGGCATCCATGCCACAACAAAGCCACCCATGATTGCGCCATACATGTTTCCGGTACCACCCAAAACAACTGCTGAGAGGAACAAGATAGAGAGCTGTAATTGGAAGTTGTCGGGGTTAATAAAACCAACCTTGCCGGCATACAACACGCCGGCAATTCCACCAATAGCTGCTCCAATAGCAAATGCCCACAGTTTGAACTTGAAGGTATCGACTCCCATGAGTTCTGCAGCGTCTTCATCTTCACGAACAGCTGCCCATGATCTACCCACTCTGCTTCGTTCTAAGCGACGCAACAGAAAAATCACAATCAAGATGATGGTGAAACCCAAGTACCAATACGGTTTGGCATTCAGAACACCAAATTTCAATGGTCCAATGCTTGGCGGGCGTTTAATGTTTGAAATTCCTCGAGGGCCTCCCAGCCATTCTGTGTTGTTGGCAGTGATGCGGATGATCTCACCGAATCCCAGAGTCACGATTGCTAAGTAGTCACCGCGGAGTCGCAAAGTTGGTGCGCCCAGAATGACTCCAGCAACCATGGATACTGCGATGCCAATAGGAATGGCTGCCAGCCAAGGAAGACTTCCATGAGCTGAAGTGATGATGGCCGTTGTATATGCACCCACTGCATAAAAACCCACGTAACCAAGGTCTAACAAGCCGGCGAGACCCACCACAACATTCAAACCAAGCGCTACCAGCACAAAGATCATGATTTGGTCGGTGAGCACATTCTCAAAACTGGTACCGGGAGTGTTAATGATCCACTTCAGGCCAGGAACTTTGATCCAGTATGGCGCTGCGTAAAACGCAACGATAAGAATTCCAATAATTGAATATCGCACTGATTTTGACAGCTGCGAAAATGAACTTCCCATCTTGGTGAGTGGTTGGGTGCGCTGACGAAATACTTCTGAGAGGCTCATACTCTGGCCTTTCCTAGTGCTTCACCCAATATTCCGGTGGGGCGGAACATCAAAACAATCAGTAATGCGACAAACGCAATCACGTCTTTCCACTGACCTCCAAAGAGAGCCGAACCGTAGTTCTCAGCAAGCCCGAGCACCACTCCACCCAATAATGCTCCACGAATGTTTCCGATTCCGCCCAGAACAGCAGCGGTGAAACTCTTCACGCCTAGCAAGAAGCCAATATTGAAACGCGTTTGGTCGTACATAAGGGTGAACATCATTGCTGCACCACCAGCCATACAACCGCCCAACAAGAACGTGACCAAGATGACGTGGTTGACATTGACTCCAAGGATGCGAGATGTTTCCACATCTTGTGCAACGGCACGAATACCTCTGCCAAGACGTGTTTTGTTCACAAACAGCAGCAATGAGACCATCATCAATATGGCGCCAATAGCAACAATGACGTAGTCGATGCGAACGTCGGTTCCAAAGAGTGTGAAGAGAGTCTTCTTTTCTAGAACGCGGGGCACCGAGTACACAAGGCGTCCATCTGGACTCCATGTTGCTACCGCTTCAGCCATTGCCATTGAAGCACCGATGGCAGAAATAAGGAACGCAAGTCGAGGCGCTTGTTTTCCGAGTTTGAAAATTCTCATGTACCCATAAGCAATAGGTCCGGTTGCAATGAGTGCAATGATCACATTCAGAGAATCATTAGAACTGAAAATAAGAGTGGCTACAAAAGCAGTCACAAATGCAAGTACAACTGCTCCGTAAATATCTCCCGATCCACGTAATGGTCTGTAAGCCGTGCGCTCCAGAATCACAGCACCTGCTCCAGACAAGATGATGGAACCAAGAAGAGCAGCGCCCAAGGTCAGAATTAATGCAAGACCTGTTTTGTAGGGGTATTGCCCAGATTCAAAAATGGGAATACCAAGAACTTGAGTGAGTGTGATGAGTGAGCCAAATGT
>JALRGJ010000122.1 GCA_023253435.1 Ilumatobacteraceae bacterium
CCCATCGTTGCTGGTTCAGCCCTCAAAGGACCCGCAGACAGAATGCTCACAGAACTTGGGCACGAGCCAACTGTGGTGGGAGTAGCGCGTATGTATGCGCCGGTGTGCTCCACCCTCATCATCGACAGACAAGACGAACACTTGGCATCAGAAGTAGAAAAACAAGGAATGAAGTGCATCGTGACAGACACCATCATGTCTCAGCCCGGGGTGTCTGCTTCGTTAGCACGAATTGCAGTGGAGGCAACGCCTCATCAAGGAGGGAAACAATGGCTCGCTTAATGGCATGGAGTGTTGAAGGAATTGGCGAGATTGTTCCCGGACAACAACTGGGTGACGTCATTGCCGACGCTTGCAAAGACGAACCGAATGGCCCACTACGCGACAATGATGTGCTGATCGTGACGCAAAAAATTGTTTCTAAAGCTGAAGGTCGCCTAGTACCCATTGATCCAGACGACCCCTTGTCTCACAAAGCACTTGTGGAAGAAGAAGCTGCTCGTGTTGTACGCAGACGAGGAGATCTCATCATTACGGAGACAAAACACGGCTTTGTTTGTGCCAATAGCGGCATCGACTTATCCAATGTTGAACGTGGGTATGCAGCCTTGCTACCACTTGACAGCGACCGCTCCGCCCGTCGCATTCGCGACATAGTAAAAGCAAAGTTGGGGGTCAGCGTTGGCGTCATCGTCAGTGACACATTTGGTCGCCCCTGGCGTAAAGGATTAACCGATGTGGCAATCGGAGTTGCTGGTATCGCTGGAGTACTCGATCTTCGTGGAACCGAAGATGCACTGGGTCGGGTCATGCAAGTTACTGAAGTTGCGATTGCCGATGAACTTGCCTCAGCAGGCGAATTAGTCATGGGTAAGTCAAATGGCGTCCCTGTTGCGGTGATCCGCGGTGCAGATCCATCGTGGTTTCGCGATTCTTCAATGGCCGAAATTGTTCGGCCTCCAAGTGAGGACCTGTTCCGTTAGAGCACTTCAGCGAAGTGAAGCGAGTCCATCGTCCAGACTTGTAAAGGGTGACCAACCAAGTTGGATTCTGGCTCGAACAGGAGAAAGTGCCAATCGAGGCAAATCATTTGGGCGCCCCGCACTGACACGTGGAGCAGGCGCTGATTTACCACCCATCATCGCCCATAACTCAGCAATGCTGACCGCATTACCGGTACCCACATTGACAACAAGTCCCCCGGCTCTGTCGCTGGCCCGCACAACAGCATCTACCACATCATCCACATGAACAAAATCTCGAGTTTGTTTTCCGTTGCCATGAATAATTGGTGCTCGCCCATTGTGCAAAGACTCTGCAAATGATGCAACAACTCCGTCTTCTGGTCGTTGACGAATTCCATACACATTTGCAGTTGCCAAGACAGTGAATTCAATGCCGTGTCTATCTCTGTACACCGAATGAACATCAGCAGCGGCACGCGCGAAGACTTCTTCACTCGTGCGTGGGTCGGTGATGTGGCCTTCTTTGATGGGAAGATCTCGCACCGCAACCTCTCCGTACAACAAACCTGAGGGAATTAGGGTCACCACTTTTGATACAGCCGCTCTACGAGCAGCTTCAAGAATCGCGACACACATATTGAGACTGCTTAAGGCGCCATGAAGATGCGCTTGAGACGGAGTGAAGGTGGCCACGTTCACGATGATTTCTGGCCTCTTCAGAGCGACCAACTCTGAAAACTCTCCAGATTCCACTGAAATATTTTGAAACTTGAAACGACCAGTTGCGGCTCTTGCTTCAGTGAGATTAATCAGTGTCCCTGTAGAAAGATCATCAACAACATCTACTTCGTGACCCTCTGCTATCAGACGATCTGCGATGTGCGAGCCCACAAAACCAGCGCCACCACAAATCATGATTCGACGCATTGCCATTACTACTCAGTCTTTTCGGGATCCGGAACTTTCTTAGAACTTAGTTGGCTACCTGCATCAATATGTGCATCAGATCCAATCACACATGAAGTGAGCGTGGCATCTGCACCCACAGTACCCATGACCAAACTGCGCTCAAGTCGAACTCGATCTCCGATGACTGCACCCGGAAGTACGACCGAATCTGTAATCACGCATCCCTCTCCGATGACTGCATCATCGCCGATGACACTGTGAGTAATAGACGCAGAGGGATGGATCACGGCATTTGTGCCAACACTTGAGAGAATTCGCTGCCGAGTTCCATCGATGAGATCTAAATTTGCCTGCAAATACGTTTCCGGGCGACCAGTGTCGATCCAATAATCATTGGAAGGCATCGCTGCGAGAGTTCCATTGGCCACCATCGCTGGAAAGACCACTCGTTCAATTGACAACCTTTGACCTTCAGGCATGAGATCGAGCACTGTGGGTTCAAGTACGTATGTTCCCGCGTTTATAACCCTGCTTGTGGTTTCACCTGGCTGGGGCTTTTCTACGAATCGCTTCACCCAACCTTGTTCGTCTACCTCTACAACGCCATATTGCGATGGATCATCAACGGGCGTGAGGTGCAATGTGCCCTCTGCCCCATGTGAGCGATGAAATTCGACAAGTTCGGCAATGTTGACATCACACAAGATGTCTCCGTTCATAACAACAAATGTGCTGGAGATTCCCACATGACGTGCGGCAAATGCAATTGCACCGGCTGTATCGAGTGGCTCTGGTTCAACGGCGTAATGCACGCGAACTCCAGCACACACGCCATCAGGAAAGGCATGCAAGAAAGGCTCTGGCTTGAAGCCAATAGCTAACACCACATCTGTAACGCCTGCGGTACTGAGGTTGGCAATTAGATGCTCAAGTTGCTTCACATTTGCAATAGGAAGCAATGGCTTGGGCGTGCTGAATGTCAGTGGCCTGAGTCGGGTGCCAAACCCTCCTACCAATACAACCGCGTGCATCAGCCGCCAGTAGTGGTAGTGACGTTTGACTTCACAGTGGTGGTGGTTGCACCCTTCACTGTTGTTGTGGTTGCACCCGCAATAGTTGTGGATGTGCCCACAGTGTCAGCTGCACCAAGTTCTGGCAGGTTGACCGCACTCTCAGGCATTGGAATAGTGACACCAGGAGCAACATATGCAATGGTCATTGCCATGCCGTCTTTGTCGATACGAATGTTGTCGAAGTCTGTGATGAACTTCTTTGACTTATTAGGATTGTCATATTGATCCCACACAATGACTTGTACTTGGGCATTTACTAATTTGCCAGACTTGTCTTTGCACTTATCGGAGTCCACTTTGTATGACTTGCCGCCATTTTGAGTGCTATCGAACGAGAGTTCTTTTGTATTGGCCTTGATGCCATATGACTCAAGGAAGAGGCCGAGTCGAGCTCGATTGCCGGTGGCAAGAGCTGATGGATGCCAGTGAATCACACCATCGTCGTGACTATGGATGTTGTACTTCTGATACGACGGTGACACTGGGTCTTCGAGAGTGCCTGTGAGGTTTGGCAAGAATTTGTCGCATACATAAATTCCATATGACACGTGCCAGTGGTCGTTAATTGTGGGAGGAACATTGGTGCTTGGTGCGGACTGGCGCGCATAGGCAACAAGTGCAACTCCAAGGACCACAACGATGGCCATCACGGATGGGAAAAGGGTGCCTCCCTGGAAGCGAACCTTTTTGCCTTTGCCCTTCTGTGCCAGACGGGCGACTTTCTTTGCTGATGAACCACTTGCCACGAAGAAAGAAGGCTACCTGCTGAAGCCCTGAGAAGTCGGTTAACCCTGCAGTTCATGGATAAGAGAAAGGTATGAAGATGCAACAGCACGGGGAGAAACATGACTTTCGACCCATTTTCTGCCACTCTCTCCCCTGGCGCGCAATGCAGATGAATCATCAAGCATCTGAGCAATTGCAGCAGTAAATGCTTCCGGATCATCAGGAGGCACGGACACTCCGGCACCACTTTCAGCCAGTATTCGCGTCACTTCTGTCCCCGCATCGATAGCGGCCACTACCGGACGTGCCGCAGCCAAAATGCTGTAGGTCTTAGAAGGAACACTGACTGAACCCAAACCAGTCCGCAGCGGAACCACATGAAGATCTGCTGACGCCAAAACCTCAGCAACTCGCTCTTTCGGTTGATAGTCAGAAAATTTCACATTGCTGATACCAGTCGCAGCTTTTTGCAAA
>JALRGJ010000123.1 GCA_023253435.1 Ilumatobacteraceae bacterium
ATTTACATCCATCAGTCCCGACAAGGCGGTCCTCTAGCAAGTATCCCTAGGGTGAGACGGTCTGACTTCTAGGCTGATTTCTTGTGACCGTGTACGTGCCTGAGGAATTCTCTCCAGCCGAGGAAGACATCCTTCGGCGGTATTTCACCAATCTCGATCAACCTGTTTTTGCGCTGGTCAATCTGCCAGAGGTTGTAAAAGGCGCGCTGTTTGCACGTTACAGCAGAAGCCCACGAAGCCTACGAAGATTGTTTTTAGATGAATTTGTCAACGACCTCGAGATCGCAGGCGATCAACAAGTAGATGCCACTATTGGCGTAGACAGAGCTGAGTCTCTGTATGAAAAAGTTTTTGTGGAATACGGTGATGACTCAGTTGCTCAGTTAGGTGGCGTACATCTCGCATGCGAGCAAGCTTCCAATGTTCTCACGAAAATATTGGAGTGGGGCAGACTGATGAGCTATCTGGAACAGAGCACCAGATACATCGCTTATGACGAACGCCTGGGAGGTCGTTACAGGTACTACCGAGACCCAGATCTCGTAGCAGGAAAATTTGGCACGAGATACGTGGGGGACATGGACCGCATGTTCGACTCCTACAGTCAACTTGCTGAAATAGTGACGAATCATGTTCGTGCCACTGTGCCAAAGGGTGCAAATGACAGCGATTTTGTCTATCGCCAAGCAACCCGAGCCAAGGCTCTGGACGCAGTGCGAGGACTTCTTCCCGCGGCGTCACTGTCCAATGTCGGCATCTACGGAAGTGGACAGGCTTACGAACAACTTCTGCTCAGAATGCGCGCACATCCACTGCCTGAAGCTCGGCTGTATGCAGACATGATGATGACAGAACTTCGCAAAGTGATTCCGTCATTCTTGCGACGAGTCGATGTAGCAGACCGTGGCGGAAAGTGGTCTGAGTATTTGGCCACCAATACCAGCAACATGTCGTCTCTTGTCGACGAATTACTGGGACACAACATTGCAGCTGACGTTGATGAAGTGTCGCTCATTGATTTTGATCCAGATGGCGAAAACAAATTGGTTGCTGCAGCGTGTTATCAGTACTCCCATCTACCAGAGTCTCAGATTTTGGCCCGAGTAGAGAAGATGTCCGATGCTGAGAAGACTCAGATCTTGAAGACTTATGTGGGCGATAGAGATAATCGCCGGCATCGTCCTGGCAGGGCATTTGAAAGAATCGATTACCGTTTTGATGTCTTGTCTGACTACGGGGCATTCAGAGACTTGCAGCGACATCGCCTTCTTACTATTGAATGGCAGCCACTGACCCCATATCACGGATATGCGAGGCCAGATCTTGTCGATGCATCTGGTGCTGCTGATGCTTTCGACGAGGTAATGGATCGCTCATCTTCTCTGTATGAAGCACTTGTGGGTGATTACCCCCATCAAGCGGCATACGCAGTTTCCATGGCATACAGGATCCGCTATTCCATGCAGTTCAACGCCCGTGAGGCAATGCACATGCTGGAACTGCGTTCTAGCCCACAGGGTCACCCCTCGTATCGTCGCGTGGCACTGGAAATGCACCGTCTGATCGCTGAGAAGGCCGGACACAGGGCTGTAGCGGCCACTATGACCCACATGACGACTGAGGCTCCAGAACTCGAACGTTTGGAGTCTGAGCGCAGAGCAGAGGCCCGAAGAAACGCCTCTTCGTAGTGAGATGAATGCGTGACCTAGGTCACGGTACAGAAATCATTTCATTGCATTCGCACAACAGGGGGAGTTTGTGTCTATTATCCCGCCTCAAGCCTTTGCGCTTTTTTAGGAGATAACCGTGGCAAAAGATTCGATCGATCCAGAAGATCTTGAAGAAGGTATGGACATTGAGGGCGAGGAGCTCGACATACTTGAGGACCTCGACGATGAGCCCATTCTTGATGACGAAGACGATCTTGGCGACGATGATTCAGACGAGGACGATGACGATTCTCTCGGAGCAACCATTGTCCGTAAAGCCGGCGATGACGATGAAGACGAAGACGACATGGTCGCCCCAGATGATGTTGAAGAAGACCTTGCATCAATTCTGAAAGATCGACTTGCTTCTGAAGACGTGGAGCCCGACGAGGACGACACCACTGAAATCGATGATCGCAGTTCTGGCGAAGATGCGCTTCAACCCAAGCGTGAAGATGAAATGCTTTGTAGTAGTTGTTTCTTGATTGTGCGTCAGAACGCTCCAACATGTCCTGTTGGTGATGATGCATGTCCGATCTTTGCAAAGTAACTGTGAATCCATTCGCTCTCCAGAAGGCTTTCATCAGACAGGCCCGAAAAACCATCAAAGAATTGAGAGCTCAGGCTCCCGGAGCGAAAATGGTGGGGGAGTTCGCCGTAAAGATGGCGCAAGGTGAACTGAAAAAGAAGATGAACCGCAAAGAGCAGAACTCTTCAGAAATTGAGCATCAGGATGAGCAACCAACCTGAAGAGTTCGTTCGTGCTGCTTCTGTAGAGGACGAACAAGAGATTGCGTCTCACATCGCCCGCTCCAAAAATGAGTCATCTGAGTACAGAGGATCTATTGACTTTCATAGTGACTCCATGGCCACCCAGTCCTGGGTATCTGGGATGGGTACAAGCATTCTGGGGAGTTGTGCCATCGCTCAGGTGGATTCCAAGCGTTGGCATATCACTCATGTCTATGTGATTCCCGAGGCACGAGAAATAGGTCTTGCAGATGCGATGATTTTGAGAGTTCTTGAGGAAGCTACGTCCGCGGGTGTCGAGTGGATTTCAGGGCAGGCTCTACCAGGTGACCGCTCCACCAAAAACTTATTTGAGCGACACGGATTAGTAGCCCAGTCGATCACGGTGGGGAAGCTACTTACTTACCCTTCCACTGAGGAGCGCGCTTCTCAATAAAAGCAGTGAGGCCTTCCTTAGTGTCTTCTGATTTCAGAATGGGCGCAAACTCCGCATTGGTCATTTTGATAAGAGCCTCATCAGATTCAAATGCTGAAGCCAGAACCACTCTTCGACTTGCCGCAACCGCCATTGGAGCAGAGGTAGCAATTTTCTCTCCAAGCGCAATTGCCGCTTCGAGGGCTTTTCCGGGCTCCACCACATGATTAACAAGACCAAGTTGGTGAGCTCGCTCAACAGATAGTGGATCGCCAGTCAAGATGACTTCCATCGCAACTTGTTTCCCAATTGCTCGCGGCAATCGAAAAAGACCACCTGCGCCAGCAATCAAATTTCTCTTCACTTCAGCCAGTCCGAAAGATGATCTGCTGGTTGCAACCACCATGTCGGAAGCTAGGACAATTTCACAGCCTCCTGCAGTTGCCAAGCCATCCACGGCCGCAATGATGGGCTTATTACGCTCTCGGTACACGTATCCTGCAAACCCGCCTCTCTTGGTGCCAAGGGATGCTCCACCAGCATTCAAAGCCTTGAGATCCGCTCCTGCGCAAAAGACAGGAGATTTATGACCCTCGGTATTGGCGGTGAGCACTCCCGCCCACACACCATCTTCAGATTCAAGGCGATCAATAGCGGCCTCGAGAGCTTCTGCTAGTTCTTGACTCACGGCATTGCGAGCCTCAGGACGATTAAGGGTGATCACAGCCACTTGGCCACGAACTTCATAAGTAACGATGTCTGACATAGGTGCCACCGTAGTGGCGAACTGATGACGTGATGAAGTTGCTCTCTAGTCAGCAGAAGTGATGTCGGTCTGTGCTTCTGCAGAAACTGACTCAGTCACAGACTCTGTCGAAGATGATTCAGGCGCAGAATCCACAGGTGATGGGGCAGGCGTATCGTTTGATGCCTTTGTTTCGCTTGGCTTCTTCTTTGACCCAGATTTTGTTTCTGCGTCTTTATTAAGGTCACCTGCACGTTTTTTTGTGTTCTTGTCACCACGTGGCACTTGGAGTGGACGAGGAGGGCGAGCCTTTGGATCTACTTGCACACCAAACAACAGGGCCAATTGAGGCATGAGTGGGCCGAGACGAACGATTGTCTTTTTTAGTTCATCGGACACAACAGGTGGAATGGCAGGTGGCAAAACTTTTGCATGAATTGGCGAGAATGCTGCAGCCTCCAACAGAGCAATCCAGCGTTCTGCAGGTGCATCGGGAGTGAGTCCCAATACCGTTGCATCGGTC
>JALRGJ010000124.1:0-254 GCA_023253435.1 Ilumatobacteraceae bacterium
TCGCAAACTCAGGTCTTGGTATCACCACGGCGCTGAACCAGGTATTTGCCGATGCCGGAATAGCCCCTCTGACTCCTGACGAAGGCCGATGGATTTTGGGGCCAGCATTTCAAACCACTATGCCAACACTTCTTGAAAGAAGAAATGTTTCTGGAGAGAGAAGTGAAGAATTTATTCAGTTGTATCGCCAGTTATACAAACGTGAGTATTTGCCTCATACCCCCATCATTGATGGCATGGCAGAAGTGTTAGAT
>JALRGJ010000124.1:264-4086 GCA_023253435.1 Ilumatobacteraceae bacterium
ATGAATTATCAAAAAACTGGCATCTTGCAGTGGTTACCGCCAAGCCTCTCACACAAGCAGAGGTTGCAGTGCGCGCAGTTGACGTGCATCATCACATGGTCACGGTTGTTGGCCCCGACGAAGGTACTCCCACTCCAAAATCACAACTGTTACAACGCGCAATGACCGAAGTTCACCACGCACTAAACACAACTTTTTCTGTTGACCAATGTTGGATGATTGGTGATCGACACCACGATATTGATGCTGCAGTGGAAGTGGGAACTCATTCTGCAGGTGTGTTGTGGGGTTATGGAGACCATCAAGAACTGAGTTCTGCTGGCGCCACTGCGGTTGTAGAACAACCCTCTGATCTCTTGATTCTGTTGGGCTAACGGGGTGTAAATCGGCGGGCAAGAGGCTTGCTCGGTAGAGTTTTCCTCTACCCAATGAAGAGAGCTTTCCGTGGCCAACGAATGGTTTGAGACAGTTGCAGAAGCACAGCGACGCGCAAAGAAGCGTCTGCCTAAATCTGTTTACGGTGCCCTTATTGCAGGTTCTGAAAAAGGTCTCTCTGCAAACGGAAACCTGTCTGCATTCGATCAATTAGGTTTCGCTCCTCACATGTGTGGTCTCTCACAAACACGGGAAATGTCCACCACTGTGATGGGGCAAAACTTGTCGATGCCGGTCATGATTTCTCCCACTGGCGTACAAGCTGTTCACCCAGAAGGCGAAGTTGCAATTGCACGTGCTGCAGCAAACCGGGGCATTCCGATGGGTCTCAGCTCATTTGCAAGCCGCTCTATTGAAGATGTTGCTGCCGTCAACAACTCAACGTTTTTTCAGATCTATTGGTGTGGCGATAAAGACACACTGCTGCAACGCATGGAACGTGCCAGAGCCGCCGGCGCCAAGGGCATCATTGTCACCCTCGACTGGTCATTCTCAAATGGCCGAGATTGGGGTAGCCCCTGGATCCCCGAGAAAATCAATCTGAAGGCAGCCATCAAACTGGCACCTGAAGTAGTAGTGAAGCCGGGCTGGTTGTGGGCATTTGCAAAGACGGGCAAGTTGCCTGATCTCTCCGCACCCAACATGGCCAAGCCCGGTGAAAAAGCACCTACTTTTTTTGGCGCCTACTACGAGTGGATGCAAACACCACTCCCCACATGGGAAGACCTTGCATGGTTACGCAAAGAATGGGGCGGTCCATTCATGGTGAAAGGTGTGTGCAGAGTTGATGATGCAAAGCGCATTGTTGACCTCGGAGCAACCACCTTGTCTGTGTCTAACCACGGTGGAAACAATCTCGATGGCACACCGGCCCCCATTCGTTGTTTGTCCGCTATTGCCGATGCAGTGGGTCACGACATTGAAGTAGTGCTTGATGGTGGCATCCGTAGAGGCTCCGATGTTGTCAAAGCGCTTGCGCTTGGTGCGCGTGCAGTCATGATTGGTCGTGCATATTTGTGGGGTCTTGCAGCTAACGGAACAGCTGGTGTTGAGAACGTGTTAGATCTCCTCAGAGGAGGAATTGACTCGGCACTTCTCGGAATGGGCAAGTCAAACATCAGTGAGTTGTCTGCAGATGACATCGTGATTCCGCGCGATTTCTTGTGTGCGCTCGGCACAAAATAGAAATTTTTTTGAAGTAGCAGTTATCCACAGGTCAGGATGGTGTGTGAGCACCTGATTGTGTGTCTTTGTGCTTTGTGTGAGCAATGACCAATAACCCCATGCGAAATTCTCATCACCTCAACCTCAACTCCAACTTGAGGGTTGGAATGTAATTGTGGATGAGTGACCGATACACAGATTTTCCTTATCTGGAAAAGGTTTCCTGAGTTTTCCCTTTAAAAATCAACTGATTTTTACTCCTAACATTTTGGTCTGGCGTACTAAACGAATGTTTTGTTTGGTGCGTCGAGGTACCAAAAATTCAATGTCACGGAGGGCGAATCGTGAACACACAACTGCCGGGTATTGCCACGCGCGATGCCACGGTTCTTAGCGTTGCTAAGACACCGTCAATCACCAATCTGAAAAAGGAAGGTGCGCGACTCGGTCGAGTTGTTGTTGCACTTTCCATTGCTGTATCAACAGCGCTTCCGTTTGCTGTATCACCGATCGCCCTCGCTGATGCAACAAACAACACTGGTACCTCAAGCACTGCTGCGAAGGAAACGCCCTCCACCACCAGCGGTACACACTCAACACCAATCACTCCAACTGTCACACCAGTGCCTGCTTCGCAAGAGACCACTTCGCCCGTGGTTCTCCCAAGTGCAGTCACCGGACTGACTGTTACCTCACAAGACCAATCACTTCTGCTGTCGTGGGATAACCCAACTGCCACAGAAGGAATCACTGGTTATGACGTGAAGTGGAGTATCGATGGCAAGTCGTGGGAATCGCTTGATTCAACGATGACATCTGTACAGAACTCTGCATTGATTTCTGGGCTGGAAAACGGTGTCAACCACTTTGTTCAGGTGTCTGCAAAGAACGTCTCGGGAATGGGTCCAGCAGTTTCTACCTCGGGTACACCGGCTGCAATCGCATCAGCTCCGCGGGGACCTGCCGTCATCACAACACCTCAGTCAGGTGACCCATACGGTGACGCCGTCAGAGCCAGCCAACCTTCTGGCTACTGGCCACTTACAGATGTACCTAGCGCCAACAGTTCGTCGGCAACTGCATCGGTTGGGCAAACCCTCAACGGGAACTTGAGCTTTGGTATGCCAGCACCTATTGGCGGCACAACAGCTGCGTACGTGAATGCTCAGCGTCTTGAGACGGGCATTTCTGTAGGCAACGATTTTGGCTTAGAGGCTTGGGTCAATCCGGCAAACATGGGTGATGCGGGAGCAATCGCAACTGTGGGTGACACCACGAACGGAGCTTCTCTGAGAGTTCTGGCAAATGGTGCAGTGCAGTTGATTGGTCATGTCAATGGTGAGCACACCAAGGTGACGTCTGCAAAAGGACTCATCTCTCTTGGATCATGGAACCATGTTGCAGTATCTGTGCAAGCAGGAACAGCGGCTCTCTATGTGAACGGCAGCAAAGTCATTGCCGCTCCTGTTGGTGTGATGCCTGGAGTTGTTGCTTTCGCCGGCAATACAGATTCTGGGGCACAGTTCGTTGGTTCACTGGCTCATCTTGCAGTGTTTAACTCCGCACTGTCTGAAAATGATGTAGTCGCGCATTGGAATGCAGCGGGTTATTCCTTGGGCACCGGTACCACACCAACAGCACGCAGTGGCGATGGTTTTGTGGTTCTTGAGTGGTCTGCTCCGTTGAACTTGGGCGGTGGCCGCATTATTGGTTACAAAGTGGAAGCCAACAACGGAAGTGGTTGGAAAGACATTGTTGCTAACTCTTACACCACAAATACTTCGCTCTTCATTACAAATTTTGCCGACAATTCCCGCATTGAAAATGGAGTCACATATAACTTCCGTGTACGTGTCATCACGGAAGCAGGGGAGGGAACTGTCTCTGATGATGTTCAGGCAACTCCACGAGGTGTGGCAAGTGCGCCAACCCAGTTTGATGTTGTAGCTACTGGTAACGGTTCTGTGACATTGAACTGGACTGCGCCAACAAATGATGGTGGATATTCCATAACTGGTTATCGCATTGAAGAGTCTGACAACGGAACCGATTGGCGTCTGTATGCCACGGCAAGTGCAAATACACAAACTTTGACAATGACGGAAATCTATACCGGCACTGTTTTTGCGGACTCCGTGTATCACTTCCGTGTTCGTGCTGAATCAAGTGCAGGTGTTGGGGCAAGCACAACTGCCATCCCAGTTGCACCGTGGAGAAGCGAGC